>CAYMYR010000008.1:0-1160 GCA_964394715.1 uncultured Smithella sp. | reverse complement strand
ATGGTGAATGGTGGATGGTGAATAGTGGATGGTGAATGGCGGGTGGTTATATGAAGCGTTCAATAAATGGTGATAAATGTAAAAATGAGATTGAATCTGTCAAAAGTTACCGCAATCAGGTTCCGTCCGTAGTCCATGAGCTTGTCGCCTCGTGCAGCAGCGGTTCATGCTTTGATCATGTCAGTGCTGAGCCTATTCCACACAGGGAAGCAATTATCGATATTCTGCATCGCCTGGCACTGATTCTCTATCCCGGCTATTTTATCCGCAACCGCCTGGATTCGGTCAATCTGGAATATTATTTAGGCCAGCAAATGATTACTCTCTATGAGATCCTTTCCGAACAGATTATTCTGGCCATCCGGCATGACTGCATCCGCCACAACCAACCCTGTGTTCACTGCGAGCCGCTGGGACACCGTTTAACTCTGGAATTTCTCCGCAAACTTCCTGAATTGCGCGCGATTCTGGCAAAAGACATTCGGGCCGCACTGGACGGCGATCCGGCTGCGAGAAGTTACGACGAAATTATCTTCAGCTATCCGGGGATATGGGCCATTACGGTCTACCGGATCGCACATGCGCTGTATCATCTTGATATTCCTCTGATACCGCGTATCATGACAGAATACGCACACGGGCGTACCGGTATAGACATTCATCCGGGCGCGCACATTGGAGAAAGCTTCTTTATCGATCACGGGACGGGTGTGGTGATTGGAGAAACCTGTACCATCGGAAACCGGGTACGCATTTATCAGGGAGTCACGCTGGGAGCTCTGTCACTGTCCAGGGCGGAGTGCAAACGCCTGAGATCCAAAAAACGCCATCCATCAATTGAAGATGATGTTATCATTTATGCCAACGCAACTATTCTGGGCGGGGCTACCGTTGTCGGAGCTCGTTCCGTGATTGGCGGCAATGTATGGCTGACGCATTCCGTGCCGCCTGACACGGAAGTATTCATAAAGAAACAGGATCTGATTATTGGTGCAAAGCAGTTTAAAAAACAGGCGTCCAGACAAAGGTTGGGCAAATGATCAGCGCAGACGGTATGAGAGATTTGCATAATTATCTTCGTGTCATTTCGAGGAGCAAAGCGACGAGAAATCTTTCTTTTATATTGTGTTGTTAAAAGATTTCTCCCTTCGGTCGAAATG
>CAYMYR010000007.1:0-65575 GCA_964394715.1 uncultured Smithella sp. | reverse complement strand
GGTGCAGCGCTTTAAAACATGAACAGATCATGAGTTCGGATAAGAATACAGAAAATTTATGATTTTTTAATTTTTCCTGTCTTCTTTTCCTTGAATGTTTTGGACAATGGACGGCTTCCGCTCTTTCTTTTTTTCCCCTCGCGGAGCACAAAGGCGGGGATAAAAATAAAGTTCAGCGTTTCCTTTACCATATCGATGTATTTCCTGCGATTAAGATTCAGCATGGGACGGAAAGCGTTTTCCCCGGAGACAAAACTGTGCATCCCGTGCATGATGCTCATCACTTCCATCATGGCCCTGGGTGAGGGATTTTTGGCGTCTTTTGTCAGGTCCATGGCTCGGGCAATGTCGCCGCTGAATTCCGGCACTTTGAAATCAATGTCGACCTCGTTCCTTGTTCTGCTGAAATAGTGAAGACGGACGAGGTTCGATATTTCCGGATGATCAAACAAATAATCCGTCATGATGTCGATGGAGACTTTCAGCCGTTCTTCCAGAGAACTGCCGTGAACAATCTTCTCCACCTTGAGAAGCTGCCTCCCCAAATCATTGTTCACATCCATGACGACGGCCTCATAGAGGTCTTTTTTATCACCCCAGTGGTAGTGCAGGGTGGAAATGTCGATTCCTACTTCCCTGGCAATCATCCGGGTTGTCGTCCCGTGGAAACCGTATTCGCCGAAAATGCGTCGGGCAATGGTAAGAATCTTTGCCTTCATGGATGCAGGATTTTTACGGGCCTTTTCAAGTGTGGATCTCATGATGTAACTCCATCTGCATTGCTTCTTTATTGAAACGTTCAGGCAAAATCTTCAAAGCCTGCTTCCTGGAAATGTCATCCATCCGGGAATATTGTATGGCTTTTTAAAACCGCACACGTGAATTTAGTATGAGAATAATGGCCAAGCGTCAAGTTATTTTTGATTTTCACGGAATGTCGGCCATCCCTGACCGGTATGAACATCCAAATCGTTTTGATCGAATCAATACAGGGAATTGATCAGGGGCTTGACAACATGGCTTTCAATAAGGTTTACTGGAGCACAGTAATGAAACGGAAGGAATAAAAATGAACCAGGTCGGCTAACCTTTTCTTAACCGCCCAGCCTGGCAGGAAACCGGACCAACCCCCGGTTTACAGATTCAATCCTATTCATGGATCTGAAAAATGGAAACCGCTCAGAACCATCAGCTTTTGAGACTACAGGACGATTCATCTTATAAGCGCCAAAACTTGCACACGGATGGGATGAACGTCCTGAAGATACAGCGTACCTGCGTTCATGACGGCCCCGGCATCCGCACAACGATTTTTTTCCGGGGATGCAGATTGAGATGCCTGTGGTGCCAGAATCCGGAAGCGCTGTCCTTCCATCCGGACCCGGTGCCTGACGAAAATTATTCGATTCCCGACATCATCGAACTTGTTTCCAGAGACAAAGATTATTACCGCCAGACCAACGGCGGGGTAACCCTGAGCGGTGGCGATCCTCTATTACAGGACCCGGACACCCTGATATCTTTGCTGGAACCCTTAAGAAGAGATGGTATCCATGTGGCCGTTGAAACTTCCCTTCACGTACCATGGGAAAATATCGAGAAGTTGGCACCCTGCATCGATCTGTTCCTTGTTGATTTGAAAGTTGTCGGCGATGAAACTCTCCATAAGAAATACACGGGGCAGGACAGCAGAATCATCCTGGATAACATCGGTAAACTGATTGCCCTGAACGCCGGGATAAAATTCCGCATGCTGATAGTGCCGGGTTACAATGACGATGAAAGCCGTGTGGCTGCGGCTGCTGATTTCCTGAAGTCTGTCCGTCATGACACCATCGAGCTGCTGAAATACCACTGCATGTATGAAGAGAAAGCCCGACGTCTTGGATTAACGTCTAAACCGTTGAATATCACAGATGCGCAGAGCCTTGCCGCTGTAAAGAAAGCTGTCTTACTGTTCCAATCGTTTGGCATCAAAGCCGAATGCTATGATCTGGATACTCCCGGGCATAAAGCCGCCTTTTCCAGACGCGTTTATGACATACAAAACGCTATCCGGGAAAGCGGCCGGAGTCTGTGCTTTGAGGTCTCCAGGCTGAAAACAGATTACTACAGGAAGCACGGATTTAAGAAACCGACCCCCATTCACAGAGCAGAGCGCCTGTCTTATGTATTAAAAAACAAGAGTGTTATTATTTACCCCCGGGAACTGCTCGTCGGCAATTTTACCGCCAAACGATGCGGCGGACAGATATGGGAGGAACACTACGGCGTTCTCTTCGCCTCGATTCTCCATCAGATCCATCGCCAGAAACCGGTTCCGTTTAAGTGTTCCTGGAGGGAAAGACTAGACTTTTTTTTCAGAACGCTTCCTTTCTGGCTGAAACACAGCCTTTTGATGAAGGTGAATAATACCATCCCCAAGTTTATGTTGACCATGGCCCGCTCTTCCGAAAATGTTGCCGGATTCAATAACAACACGGCGGCCATTGCGCATTTTACCGTCAACTTTGAGCGCATGCTTGAACTTGGCACCACAGGGATCATCAGGGAAATTCAATCGGCGCAAAAAGAAAAGCCCGGCAATGCCCGGGACTTTTACGAAGGCGCCATCCTCGCACTTCAGGGATTGGAGGCGTTTGCCGCTCGTTATGCCGAGAGTCTGTCAAGCCTCCATCTACGGGAAGCGGATCCTGAACGCCGCAAAGAGCTGGAAGGAATGGCCGCAATCTGCCGGCATGTCCCCAAATACCCTGCCCGCACGTATCATGAAGCACTGCAAAGCATGCTGTTTCTGCAGATTGCGATTTGCACGGAATCCTACGAAAACGCAATCTCCCATGGACGCCTCGACCAGGTATTATATCCTTACTATAAAAGGGACAAAGAGGCCGGTATCCTGGACTATGACAAGGCAAAAGAACTGCTGGCCTTGTATATTCTCAAAATGGACGAAGCCATCCTGGTCAATGATGGCGATACCTATTTGAGAATAGGAAGACTCTTTGAGACAATGTCAACGGATCAGGCTGTAACCGCCGGAGGTCTGGGCAGAGACGGCAGGGACGCCACCAATGACGTTACCTACATGCTGCTCGATATCTGCGAATTGCAGCCTTACGCCTGCAACATGACGGCAAGGATTCACAAGGACAGCCCCATACAATACCTGGACAGGCTTGCCGAGGTATATATCAACGGCGCCCCCATGCCTGCCCTATACAACGATGAAATTTACCTGGAAACGTTAAAAAAGCATTACCCTTCAGCCCCCGTGGAGGATGCGAGAAATTACGCGGTAATCGGATGCGTTGAACCCAATGTGTCCGATGATCATTTCGGCAACACCGACTGCGCCAACGTGAACGTCGCCCTTCCTTTTCTGCAGGCCCTCAAAGGGGAAGAAGAAGATCTGTGGAACATCGGTTTCACCGATCAGCTGGAAAAAATGACCACGAAGTTTTTCGAATACAACTGCCGCAGGGACAATCCATTTTCCAGATATGTCCTTACAAAATACATGCATGCCCGAAACCGTTTTAAAAAGAAAAGAACGGCCACACCCAGGCCCCCTGCGAACATGGAAGAACTGCTTCGCCGCTTTCAGGTGCGTTTGAATCATCTGACCAGCTCCATCCTGGCCGATCACCAGAATATTGAGAAAGTGATTCGTGAAAACTTCACAACCCCTCTCTCATCCTCCCTTTTCAAGGGTTGTATCGAGAGCGGAAGGGACCTGTGCGAAGGCGGCGCGACAATCAACAGCAGCGGCATTCAGGCTGTAGGAATCACGGACGTCGCGGATTCACTCTTTGCCATTGACGAGGTGGTCTACCGGAAGAAGCTTTATTCCATCCATGACGTCATCGACGCCGTCAACAAAAACTTTGAGGGGGAATATTTTCAGAAGGTAAGATCGGCATTACTCGAAGTTCCAAAATTTGGTCATGACGGTTCGCATCAGGCAACCGAATGGGTGAACAAAACCTTGCAGATTTACGTCAGCGCACTGAACTCGGTTGCGAACTGTCCAAGAGGCGGAATCTATACCGCAGGATATTATGCTTTGAATGTCAATGATGTCTACGGGAAGAAAACGCCCGCGCTGCCCTCAGGCAGATTGGGCGGCGTTTCTCTTGCCAACAGCATTACCCCCCATTACGGAATGCAGACAACGGATTTATTGTCATCCCTGAATGCTGTTGCCGGGGTTGACTTTGCAAACTATGCCCCCAACGGCACCACGGTTACATTCACAGTTGACTCGGCGCTGTTCCAGGGCAGGGACGGAATCAGAAACCTCTCCGGCATCATCCGTGCTTACTTTGATAAAGGCGGTATGCAGTTTCAGCCGAACGTCATTAACAGACAAATTTTGCTCGATGCCTATGACCATCCGGGAAAATACCCCCATCTGCTGGTTCGTGTAGCCGGCTACTGCTCATACTTCAATGACCTTTCCGACGATTTGAAAAAGATCATTATCAACAGGACCTGTTATGGTTAGATCCAGTTTTTTTGCATCCTGTTCCGGCCATTTTCTCACCCATTATCCGCCATGGCATACCGGCATGCACCCTATTGACCTGTCCGGTTTTCGGGCGACAGGTTACCCATGGCCCGTTCCAATTTCGCCAGGCCGATGTGATAATCACCCAGGGCGTTATAGTAATCGGAATTTGCCTTGGTGAGACGCGTTTGGGCATCCAGGACGGTTGTCGTGGTGATTGTGCTCTCCCGGTAACGCTCCAGGCTGATCAGGAAGCTTTCCTCCGCCTCATCGATGGCCTTCCTGGCCACGGAAATCTGCTTTTCCGCCTGGCGCAGGTTTAGCCAGGCATTTTTCACATCAAGGGAGATCTGATCACGAATGTTGGCCAAGGCGTAATTCACCTGCATCTCCCGGCTGCGGGCGTTACCGACACGGTATTGGGTTTTTCCCCATTCCCAAAAATTCCAGCTAAGCATAAACATCAGATACCAGCTCTCACGATCCTTGGTTTGGCTGCCATGGACCGTTACATTGCCCCTGCTGCCGGGAATGCTGGCCGATGCAAAGGTTTCCGAGTATTCAGCCCCATTGACTCCCGGCGTATCTCCCGATAGTTCATAGTGCCCAAGGAAGCTGACGGTAGGAAAATATTCACTTTTGGCGGCATCGACGAGATGTCCCGCCTGCTTGGCCTTCAAAGAATAGGCCTTGATTTCCGGACGGCGGTCCATCGCCTCGTTAATACAAAACTCCAGGGTCCTGTTATCAGGTCGAACTTCCAGGGCATCCACGAGTTCGACAGGGGTATTCAGGGGACGGCGCAGAGCCGTGTTGAATTTGGCACTGGCCATCTCGACAGCGTTTTCTGCCTTCACCAGATTCTGTTCCCCATTGGCAACTTCGACATCCGTGGCGAGATAATCATTCAGAGCAACCATGCCCACCTTGAAGTGATTTGCGGCCATGTCACGATGAGCCTTCAGGCGTTCAAGAGACTTGACGGCAACATCGTAAAGGCTCTGGGCCTTCAAAACATTGTAGTAGGAGACCATAACCTCCTGAATCACATCCTGGATGGCCGTCACCTCTTCCATTCGGGCGATTTCCTCACCCGTGCGGTTTGCCAGGTAGTTGGACAGAATCCCGCCACCGGCAAACAAAGGCTGTTTAACCTCCAGCGCCCAGGCATAGTTATCCTTGGTTCCCATGGGAATATCAACAGAAGGGATTGTAAAGGCATTTGCCATACTGAGACGCCTGTCATACGTCGTCAGAGAGATGGAGGTTTCCGGTGTCCGGAAAACCGGCGGCTCATTGAGCCTGGTGTAATTGTACGAAGTATTCAGCTTGGGGAGAAAATTGGTGAAGGCTTCCTTTTTCGCATACTGCGCTCCTACGACCCCTTCTTTAGCCGATTGAATGACCACGCTTTGCTTCAGGGCTATCCTGATGCTTTCCTGGAGGGTCAATGATCCGGCAGCATTCCTGTGGGGACGACGGCTTGCCGCTGCCGAATAGAAAGGCGTCGGAATCGGAGAGGAAAACTTTGGTTTAACGGCGGCGCCATCTCCCCTGATGACGGAGTACCGGTCGTCACCCTTCCGCTTGCCGGAGGATGTTTCCTTAAAGACCCTTTCCCGGTTCTTCATGCTCTCTTGGCGCAGTCCAGTGGCACCGCCCAGTTCTTCATATTCGTCGGCCCCCCTTACAGCGAAGTTGTCCACCCTGCCGTAACCTGATTCCGGACGCCTTTTTTCAAGGGAACGGGCAACCATCAGGTCTGCTTCAGACATCTCCGCAGGAGAACTGGACGGAGACGAATTGCTGATGGTTGCCTGTCCCTCTTTCTCTTTTCCTAAATCAGCCTCAGGGAAATAATCCTCTGGGGGATTCTCCGGATTCCTTGACAAAGGCCGGCCGTAGATCGGGCGTGTCTCCGCTGATTCAGGTGCGACGGCTTTTTTATTTCCATAAGACCTTGTTGCGGATTTGTATGAACGGTTTTCGTAAAGACCGGGCGGTCCCTGGTCATACGACCGGTATGATCGCCTGACCGGATATCTGGCGTCTCTTCCCATGGAAGGATGGGGTGCATATTGCATACCTTCGTCCAACTGCCGGCCGGCGGATCCGTAACCGTACTCTTCGAGATCAATTTGCGGTTCAGCATTTTGAGTAACGGGAATCGGTTGAATATAGTGGAGGTGTTGGAATTTTTCTTTTTCCGTCCCCCTGCCGGTGTAGCCATCCGGAAGTTCATCCGTTTCCCGCAGAGATTTCCCGCTATCCACCCTGAGCACATCCCCGGCTTCAGGATCGACAGAATTTCTGCTTCCATAAAATCCAGGTATCCGATCACCATAACGGATTTCATCACGGTCAGTGGACTCCCCGTCGGATGGGTGGTATGAATGTCCGGTCCCGTATGGAATGTTCCTTTCCCGCAGGTGATAGAGGGATCTCCGTTCATCACCCGGCGGCCGGCGGCCGGGTGATGAACCGTAGCCGTATCTTTCTGCTTCAGACATCGGATCCGGATCCTGGATGAGCGGCGGGAATTTCCGATTTCTTAATTGTTCGCCGTCGGACCAACGATAATCCCTGCGGCGATTTTGGGCATCAGACTGCGGTGTTTTGCAGACGGGCCGCAAAAAGGACCTGGGATAGACTTGCCTCACTTCATCGAGAACCGAGAGGCCCGCCTGAATTCCTTCTCTGGAATCGGGAAATGAACCGATGAGCAGAACATACTGGTCCGCGACCTTCTTGATATAAACACCATCCATCACCCTCTCGAGAATACGGGCAGCCTGGATGACATCTTCTTTCCGCGGCGACGCAAGGACCTGGATGGTATTCACCTTGATCTTTCCGGCAAATTGATCAACCGGGAACCCGGCTCCTGATGCCACTTTGGCACCGGTGTTCCATAAAAGGATCAGGCAAGCCATCAGAAGGAACAGGCGAGCCAGATGGATCAAATTAATCTGTCTCACGGTTGCTGGAGATTCCCTCCTTTCGTTTTTCTGCATGGTCATCATTCCCCGGTTAACGCAGTCGTTTGTTGGTTGCGGCTCATCGGAATGTTTTACGGAACCGCAGCATGGCGCCTGTGAAGAGTACGGTGCCAATGGCCATCATGACGATCAGTTCTTTCCAGACAATATCAATCCCCGCCTTGCAGATCAGAACCGTTGCTGCAAACTCCAGGTAATGGGAGGTGGGGGTAAACGATACAATCTTCTGCAGCCACAAAGGCATGGCCTCGATAGGTGTCATCCCGCCGGAGAGCATTACGATGGGAGTGACGATGGGGAGGCAGAGCAGACCCATCTGGGGCTGGCTCTTGGCTATGGTCCCGAGGAAGATTCCGAGGCCGGTCGTCGCAAAGAGATAAACAACTGTCCCGACAGCATAAAGCAGGATGGAACCGCTGAGGGGAACACCAAGGAACCACCTGACAGCCAGAAGGAGGGAGATCATTGCTCCGCTCAGGATCACCAGGCTGTTGGCCCAGACCTTGGAAATAATGATCTCGGCGGGAGTCAGGGGCATGACAAGGAGGTGTTCGACCGTTCCCCGCTCCCTTTCGCGGATGAGGGCTGCCGCAGGCAGAAGAACCGACAGCAATGTAATCATCTTCATCAGGAAGACAATCCCCATGAACCAATGGCTCTCACGGTTGGGGTTGTATTTTACCCGAATGTTAAGCTGGACCGGCGATCCCGGTAATTTCTGCACTCCGTAAAGATAGCGGTTTGTCTCTTCGGCAATGATATAGCGCAGATAGTTCGTGCCGAGCTTGGCATGGCCTGTGGCCGTCGCGTCAACGTCAATGCGGACGACGGGGCGCCTTCCGGAAAGGACATCGTTCTGAAATCCCGGGGGAATATGGATTACAAAGGTGTACTCTCCCCGGTCCATGCCCCGATTGATGTCTGCAAGGGATACGGTTTGGGCCGTCTTGAATTGCGGAGGCTGGACAGCATCCCGGATCCGTTCGGATAGCCGGGAGTTGTCTTCATCAACAAATCCCACGGAGGCATTGCGAACCTGGACACCGGCCTCCTTCGCAGGGACGATCACCATAATCGAAAAGGCATAGATGAGCAGGATGATCAGGGTATAGTCGTAGCGGAAACTGATCAGTTCCTTCAATCCTATTCTATAGATGTGCCAGAGTCTTCTCATTGCTATTTATCCTGTTTCTGTAACAGCATCACTGACAGTGAATAGATAACGAGGTACATGATGATGAGGATGACGTAATTTTTCATCAGTTCCGGAAATCCGATGGCCTTGGTGAAAGTACCGACGCTGATGTTCAGAAAATACTGGGCGGGAAAGTAGTCCGCCATGAACCTTGCCCCTCCGACCATGGCCGAGACCGGGGTCAGCAGACCGGAAAATGCGGCGGAAGGGATGACCGTTATGACGAAGGCCCCGACCAGGGCGGCGATCTGGGTCTGGGTAAAGGTAGACACCAGGAGTCCGAACCCGGTACTGTTCAGGATGTAGAGAAAAACGCCGACAAACAAGGCGATGATACTGCCCTTGAAGGGGACCTGGAACAGAAAAAGAATGAGGACAACGAGGATAAAGAAGCTGGCTCCGCTCAGGATGATATAAGGCGCCTGTTTCCCCCAGAGAAATTCGGTACGGGTGGTGGGACTGGCATAGAGATTGGAAATGGAACCAAATTCCTTTTCCCGGACGACGCCAACGGCCGTAAGCATGGCCGGGACAAGCATCAGCACAACAGCGAGAATGCCGGGGACGATGGAATAGCGGCTCTGCACCATCTGATTGTACCAGTAGCGCGGTTCGATCTGTACCGCCTGGTTTTCCGGGGAGAAGGGGGTACCTTTCAGTATCCCGGCCAGGTAAGTCAGATGGGCGGCTTCAATGAAGTTCTTCGCGATCTCCGCACGGAACGGCACCTTTCCATCGATCCAGACGCCAACGGTCGATGTATGGCCCTGTTTGATGGATTTGTCGAAGTCCGGGGGGATTTCGATGACGGCGGTATAATCCAGCTTCTGGAAATGCCTGTCCATATCCACCGGATTTTCCAGGGGCGGTTTTTCGTTCAAATAAGCAGAACTGGAAAAAGATTCCAGGTAGGAACGGCTCGAAGAAGTTCTGTTGTAATCAAGGGTACTGTATCGGATGTTGTCCACGTCTGTCGAAATTCCGTATCCGAAAACGATAAGGAGGAGCGGGGCAACAACAAAGGAAGTCACAAGGCGGACAGGATCGCGCAGCAATTCAATGGTTTCCCTTCTGGCCAACGCAGCCAGACGATGAATGTCAAAACTTCGGTTCTGCTTTTGCGTATGTGTCTTGTGAACTGTGTAAGGAGCATCGTCATTTCTCTTTCCCGTCAGAGTAAATTCGCTGTTCCTTTCGATATCTTCCCGCATGCATTCAATGAAGGCCTCCTCCAGGGTTTTGCAGTTTCTGGTCCGGATGAGTTCGGCCGGTGAGTCGCAGGCGAGGACCTTCCCCATGCTCATCAGCGCGATACGGTCACATCGGGTGGCCTCGTTCATATAGTGCGTGGTTATGAAGATCGTCACATTGCGTTCCCGGGAGATCTTGATGATCAGCTCCCAGAACTGGTCCCGGGCTACCGGGTCAACACCGGATGTCGGTTCGTCCAGGATCAGGATCTCCGGTTCGTGGATGACCGCGACTGCCAGGGACAGCCTCTGCCGGATACCCAGGGGCAGCCGCTCCGCCTGATCATCGATGACCTCCCGGAGGTCGAACTGCTCTACCATCTCCATGACGCGTTTGCGGACATCCCGGGCAGGGAGATCGAAGAGATGGGCGTGAAGCTCCAGGTTCTGCCTGACCGTCAACTCCCCGTACAGGGAAAACAACTGGGACATGTAGCCCAGCCGTTTGCGGAGGCTGATGCTGCCGGCCTCGATCGTCTCCCCGAAAAGAAATGCCTCCCCTTCCGTAGGGGGCAGGAGCCCCGTGAGCATCTTCATCGTTGTTGTCTTTCCACAGCCATTGGAGCCGAGAAAGCCGAAGATTTCTCCTCTAGGGATATCGAAGGAAACGTTGTCCACGGCGGTGAAATCGCCGAAGCACTTGGTGAGATTACGGGCCTCAATGGCGAAGCCGCCGTCGCCGGCAACGCGCGGTGGTATAGTAAATGCGCGGTGACCACGGCGCTTTTCCTCCGGCAGCAGGGCGATGTAGGCCTCCTCGACGGATTCTCTTCCCGTCTGGACCTTCAACTCTTCCTGGGTACCTACGGCCAGAATTTTACCCCCTTCCATCATGATCAGCCAGTCCATATGCTCCGCTTCTTCCATATAGGCTGTTGCTACCAGGATAGTCATTCCGTGAAGTTCCCGACGGATTTCATTGACAAGCTCCCAGAACTGGCGTCGTGAAAGAGGGTCAACGCCGGTCGTCGGTTCATCGAGAATAAGTAGTTCCGGGTCATGGATCAGGGCACAACATAACCCCAGTTTCTGCTTCATTCCCCCGGAAAGTTTTCCGGCGGGTCTGTCGGCAAACGGGGCGAGGTTTGTGGCTTTCAGCAAACGGTGGATGCGTTCTTCTCTCTCATTGCGGGAAAAGCTGTAGAGGCGGCCGAAGAAGTCGATGTTTTCGAAGACGGAAAGGGTTGGATAGAGATTCTGTCCCAGTCCCTGCGGCATATAGGCGATCTTGGAGCATACACTCTGGCAGTGGTTGCCGGATCGCATGTCGCCGCCCAAGACCTGGACCTTTCCGATCTGAATTTTTCTCAGCCCGGCGATTACCCCGAGCAATGTCGATTTCCCGACGCCGTCCGGACCGATAAAACCGATGCGGCCACCCGCCGGAATCTTAAGATCGATGCCCTCCAGGGCATGCTTTTTCCCATAGAGATGTTTCAGGCTTTCGATTTGGATGATCGCTTCCGGGGAATTTTCCTGGTCGTTCATCTGGTAATACCGGACCAACTGGCTGCAGGATCAACGCGGACATAGGTTATACCCGGGAGACCCGGCTTCAGACGCTTATCCTCTCCACTTAGGAGATGGACCTTAACCCGGAAGACCAGCTTCTGTCTTTCTTCAGTAGCTTCTACTTCCCTGGGGGTGAACTGCGCTTTTTCGGAAACGAAAGTCACTTTTGCCGGGATGTTCTCGTTCGGGAAGGCATCGGGAACCACCCTGGCGTCAGATCCGACGGTAATAGTCCCTGCGGCGTTGGCGGGAAGGAAAACATTCATGTACATGTCCCCGCGATCGATGATTGTCAGGATTTTACCCCCTGCCCCCAGGACCGCACCGGGTTCGGCAAGGCGTGACATGACCTGTCCGTTGCGGGGTGACTTTAAAATACAGTCATTGATTTCCGCCCTCAAACGTTTTGCCAAAGCACTTGCGGATTCAACCGCAGCGCCGGCTTCGCCCACCATGGCTCTGGCTGCTGCATTCTGGGCTTCAAAACTCTCCGCGGCAGTCTGGTCGTAGTCGTATTTTTGCCGGGTGATAAAACCCTTTGCCACGAGCCTTTGGGATCGTTCCAGTTCCCGGTAAGCCAGATCGAGGCGACTTTCGCTTTCCCTGACCCTCGAGATTGCCGTTTTACGAGATTCCCGGGCTCGGTGGATTTCCGCCTCGGCCTGCATCAATTGCGCCTCAAGGGTGCTTGTGTCCATCTTTGCTACCACCTGGTCTGCCCTCACCGTGTCCCCCTCCCTGACAAAGACCTGGCAGAGGCGTCCAGGGTATTTTGTTGCAATGTCGATCTCCGTGGCCTCAACACGTCCATTGCCCATGACGAAACCTCTGGGAGCAGCGTTCTTGTCTTTACTGTATGAAATGTATCCGCACAGGGCTCCGATGATGATGATTAAAGCGGCAATGCTAACGATCTTTTTCATGAGTCTTACGTTTATCGTAAATGTCATGTTCATCCACCCTCCATCTTTCTATTTCTTTTACAACCGGCGGACCAAGGTTTAGACAAACCAAACGCCTGTCCGTTTCTTTCGCATCTGGCAAGCGTCAAACATTCAATAATCATGGTGGCCAAAGAACAGAAAACAAACTGTTTGCGCTTTGTTTTCCTCTTGTTCCCCATAGACAAAGATCTCATCAAAAGACCATTTTTATTGAACCAAATATTTTAGTTACTGTCTATAAATCACATAATATTTCATATATTTATATATAATAATGAAATGTCATTATTATATAGTAATGACATTTCATTATCCATAAACCATAATCGCAATTCTCTGTCAAGAGGAAGATAGAAACTTTTATAAAAAAAAAGAGACCACCGAGGGAAAATATGCTAAAAATAAATAGTTATGATTTCCAGTTTCTGGATAAAAGGTTTTCTCGAATCTTCAAAAATCCTTTCCGGGGGAGGCAGGTGTGTCAAAGGTTTCGGAACTGAGACGGCAGCAGACACTGAACTGTATCATAGAAGCTGCATCAGAAATTTTCAGCAAACAAGGCTATCATAACACTCAAGTCATGGACATCGCAAGGTCAGCCGGCATCTCCGCCGGAACCTTCTATAATTATTTTAAAGACAAACGCGATATCTTTGAGCGGATCACCAAGGAAAACCTGGAGAATGTCCGAACACACATCCGCGAAGTCCGAAGTTCGTTTAATGTAAGGGATCGGATTGATCGGATTAAAATTCTTCGGGAAACCTACACGGTCCTTTTCGATTATATTGATGCCAACCCCCACATCTTTCTCATCATGCTCCGTCGCGGCTATGGAGTAGACGAGGCCTTCGATCAAGCAACATGGGGGGCGTTTAGCGCCTGGGCCGGCGACTTTGCCGAAGATGTGGATAAATGGCTGCAGGAGGGAATCATTGAGGGAGTTACCCCGGTACTTTTGAGCCACGCATTTCTGGGGATGGGGATGCAGATTGTGCACAGTTATATCGTCGAAAAAAAGTACTCACGTGAGGAAGCCACTGAGGCCCTGATCAAAATGAGTCTGGGGATGTTTGAGGCCTTCTTGACAACAAAGGGCAAAGAGCTCTGGATGTCGACAACTGATAATGAATAATCTTCGTAATAAAATAAAAGACTACTATTCGCTCCTGCTGTGGTAATGCCTAAAATTTATTTTATAGCCTTGCATATAAATGCTTCAATATCCTGCATCACCTCCGCATTGTGCATATATCGGTTTGACGGACAGGTAACGACAGTTGCCTGAGGCAGCCTGCCCACCATGTTGCGGATATTTGTGGAGGAATGCAGCATATCGGTGGGAGCATAAGCCAAAGCGACGGGTATTTGCACGCTGTCCAAATGTGGCCAGACCTGGTAGTACCCTCTTATAGAGGATATAGCTGAAAGCTTGATCCTCTGAGGGTGGGCTGCCTGCAGCGTTTCATTATAACGCATCATCTGTTCGGGTTCGTTTTTGACATCGACCATGAAAGTCTTTATATACCAGAGAACAAAATATTTAATCCCGTGATACAGAAACGCCGGGAGAAATAGCAGCCACTGTAAGTACCATGGCGCCTTGAACTCACTATTGGGTGCAATTAAAAATGCTGCTCCCGCGGTTAACCGCCCTCCTTTCAGGGCCTCCAGCAGGGCGGTTGCACCCAGGGAACTGCCGATAACGGTTGAAGTCGGCGATGCGATTCCCAGCTGGCGGCAAACGGCAATCAGGTCCTGCGCCATACGGCCAATGCTGAAATCCTCCGGCTTCAGTTTTCTTTTCTCAACGAGGGCTGATTTCTTTTCCCGTGTTTCAATATAATAAACCGGCCTTCTGGCAGCCATGACCTTAAGCAAGGGAGCCCATCCGGATACGGCGGATACCCACCCGGCCACAAAGATGATCGGATTTTGTGTTACAGGTTTTATCGGCCGCCAGATCATGACCCGCAAGCGGACATCATTCTCTACGCTAACCAACGATGTTGTGTAAACTGAATCCGGGGGTGTAACCGGATCGACGTGAAAATCGTCCAAAATGACCTCCTTTGCGGGGCGGATAGGGATAATTAATACACTTTATTTAAGCATCCAGCCCAAACCCTTTGCGTGCAGACTCTGGATGTAGAGTCGGTCTTTGGTCTCTGTTACCCCTGTCGTTTCCGGGTAAGCACCGCTGGGGTCCTGCAAATCAGCCACCACTTTGCCGTCTTCCTTGAACGCTATCACATGGCCGTAGGCTTTCGGAACCGGCCACATTGAGCGCGGTAGACGCAGGGTGAGCTTCCGCATGAACGGTTTGGTGGCTAGCTTGTCGGCGGCGTGGTTACGCGGCTTTACGAGGCCAAGCCAGATTTTTCCTTCCAGTCCCCGCATCAGGTTATCGGGATAACCCGGCAAATTGTCAAACAGCCGTATAGCCTGATCTCCGGGAACAGATATATCCAGATCTTTCGCAATTACCGATATCTTCCATACTCTGTACTTGCCAGTTTCATTGACGAACAAAGTCTTTTCATCCTTGCTCAAGGCTACACCGTTTGCAAAACAAAAACCTTTCGCCACAACGCGGGTCGATCTGCTTGCCGGGTCGTATTCCAGAATGCGGCCGGTGGACGATCCCTCCATAATGTCTAAAATGCTGGATTCAAACACGCCGCCCCACTCCTTAGGCGTAAAACGGGTTGATGCATCACTAAAGTATATCTTGCCGGATTTGGCCACCACCACCGCATCAGCATATCTGATGGGATCGCCATTTACCCTATCGGTCAATAGGGTGATTTTTTTGTCTGGGTTGATTGAAAGCAGTCCTTTCGCTGCGTCCGCAGCAATCATGTTTCCGGATTTATCAAAGTCAAAACCCAGCACCCGTCCACCTGTGTTTACAAACACCTCTTGACTGCTGCCATCCGGATTCATGCGAAGAATGTTGCCGCTGGTAACTGTGGTGTATAGTTTGCCATCTTTACCGATAGCGATGTGCTCAGGCCCCTCTTCCTTGCCCAGGGAAATCATCTTGAGGTCGGCAAGTTTTGTATTGACGGCATGTGCTCCGGTATAGCCGGTCTGCACAGGGGCATTCCAGCTGACAGGCTTAATCGGCACCGGCCAGAGGGTCAAATAAGCGGTCAGCAACAACAGAAGGACCACAATCGTCAAAAATAGCTTTTTCATGATGCCTCCTTAATAAATCATAGGTCAGGCTGTCGGGTTTATACCAATGAATCACACGCCATCCGGAAGCTTTGACTGCATCATTTTCCTTCGATTTAACATACGCCCATCGATCACGAAGGTGCCATCGCCGATTGCGTGAATGGTTCGCTTTTCTTTGCGAGAGATGTCGAAGTATGCAGCAACAGTTTCAAGGACAATGATGTTGTGCTTCCTGATGATATCAGTAACTTTACATTCGATATTTGCCAGGCATTCTTTAATCAGGGGAGACCTGACATGTTTTCCCGTCAACGGAGTCAATCCAAACTTTTCAAATTTGTCTGTATCGGAACCGGAACACGTTCCCACGCCAACAACCTGATCAATCATGTCAACAGCAGGAATGGCAATTACACATTCCCTGGATTTCCGAAGCGCCGCATAGGAAAAGTTCCATGGCCCCGTGGTGATGGCAAACTGCGGTGTGAAGTCCACTACCATGGTCCAGGAGATGGTCATGATGTTGTTCTTCCCGCCATCGTTTGTTGTCACAAGGACAACCGGCCCTGATTCCATCAGCGTGAATGCTTTCCTGAGCGGTATTTTCTTCATGGCTACACGCGCTTTCATTTCGCCCCCCCTTTTTCAAAAAAAGATGCAACCTTTTTACCAGATGTGTAATGGCCCATACTTGAAGAATACCCAGGCGCCAACCGCCGTCACCACACATAAGACAATGGCCCCGAACGCATACCATTTGGCCCCCCGCAGGAGGTCTTTCTTCATCGACTCAAGTGTTCCCTTGTACAGAAGCACTTCATAACCAACCGGATCAAAAACGATGCCACCCAAAGAAGCCGAGTACTTTCCGAACACCGCTACGGTTTCTCCGTCTTGGACAATGTGCTCCTGGATATACAGCTGATCCGTCGGATCGAGTTGTCCTGTGCCCAGGTCGTAGCGGATGGCGCCATCCGTCTTATTCATGATGGAGCTTTTAAGAGACGGGAACATGTCCAGGCTGCCGGCACCCTGTAAGGTGGTTGCGGTCAAAAATTTTTTGTAGTTTTCTATAGCCTGATCAGCAGGGATGTGATCGGCCTTGAATTTTGGCGTAACGGGTGTCAGAAGCTTCAGAGAGCCGCTGGCTGTATGGATAGTTGAAGGTGTGAGGGCAAAGCCTTCCGCATCATAGACTGTGGAATCGTTCGAAGAATCGTTGGATTTCAGTCGTGAGGGCCGGCTTTCATTATGAGTAATCGTGTACCGGTACAGAAGGCAGTTCCTTTGGCTGAGCGGCGCTGTCAATGGCGGACCGTCACGTTGGATCTGGCCATAGAACACGCCTCTCTCGCCATCGGCGAGAAAATGACCTTTCGATGCCTGGACCAGCTGTTGACGCTCCTGCACACGCAACCAGACACCACTGAGCTGGCAGAGCACTAACCAGGCGGGGATGGCTATCACGAATCCGCCGATAAGCGCTTTCTTGATCCGGAATGATGCTTCCGGAAGAGCGTCTCCGGGTGATGCAGTGGGAAAGAACTGAAAGAACCAAACAGTGAATCCTATCGCCAGAAGTATATAGAGGACAAACCAGGTGATGCCTTTATATATCATAGGGTCACTCTTTGCCGGAATCAACGTTTCCTGTGCCGGATTGATAATGATCAGAAATCTTTTTAATCAATCAAAGTATAGAAAATGCAGTTTTATATGTCAAGGCGTTCATGAACTTTCCAATAAATCACTTTGATTATTTTCATCATCAGTGTAGAATAAATAAACTCGATCAAGGAAACGGGCAATCTTCCCTCTTTCCGAATGAGCTTTTCTCACGCGGCATGACCTCTCCTTCACTTGTGGCATCATTATTCCTAATCGATCCAGGCCTCTTCCGATTCTGCGGGCTCCGGGGAAATAGAGATAACGCAACTTTTTGTATTTAATCAAAGGACAACACAACTCTTCTTTTCATGAACCCGATCCATGGATGATGTTCATGGCCAAAAATCCAGACACCTTTCCGGGCATGCGGGTGGCACGCAGGTTACGGCACCTTTTACTTGACATATTTCACAAAAATAGTACTATTCAAATTATGAATGGTATTCAATTTTATGTATTTAATACTCCTAACCCATTGAATTTGTATAAAAAGGAGGATAAACATGTCGAAATCAGACACACCCTTGCTCGATGAACTGGAAGATGGAAAATGGCCAAGCTTCGTCAAGGATATGAAACAGGCCGCACAGAAGAATGCCATGGCCAGGGATCTTGTTCAGCAGTTGGAGCTGTCATACAGGGATAAGATCGGCCATTGGAAGCACGGAGGCATCGTGGGCGTCAAGGGCTACGGCGCCGGTGTCATCGGGCGCTATTCTGACCGCCCGGACCTGTTTCCGAATGTTCAGGCCTTCCACACAATGCGGGTCAATCACCCGACCGGCTGGTTCTACAGGACGGACACTCTGCGCAAACTCTGCGACATCTGGGACAAGCACGGCAGCGGACTCACGAACATGCACGGCTCCACAGGCGACGCCATTCTGCTGGGAACAACAACGAACCATCTCCAGGCCTGCTTTGACGATCTCTCTTCAGCCGGCTTTGACCTCGGCGGATCCGGTTCGGCCCTGCGCACACCCAGCGCCTGTGTCGGGCCGGCCCGCTGCGAATGGGCCTGCATCGACAGCCTCGACATCTGTTACGACATCACGATGACGTACCAGGACCAAATCCATCGTCCCATGTTCCCCTACAAATTCAAGATCAAAGTTTCCGCATGCGCGAACGACTGCGTGGCCTCCATCGCCCGCTCCGACCTGTCGATCATCGGAACCTGGAAGGACGATATTCAGATCAATCCACAGGAAGTCCTAGCCTATGCTTCAAGGATCAACATCCAAAAAGAAGTCTGTGATCTGTGCCCGACACGCTGCATGGAATGGAACGGCAGGGATCTGAAAATCTACAACGAGGACTGCACACGCTGCATGCACTGCATCAACCTGATGCCGAAGGCCCTGCGGCCCGGGAAGGAAAAAGGCGCAACCATACTTGTCGGCGGCAAGGCACCAATTGTCAAGGGCGCGCTCCTGTCCTGGGTCATTGTACCGTTCATGAAGCTTGAACCGCCCTACGGTGAACTGAAAAGCCTCATTGAACGCATCCAGGATTGGTGGGACGAAAACGGTAAATCGCGTGAGCGGCTGGGCGAGCTCATCACCCGGCTGGGCATGCGCGTCTTTTTGAAAGCTGTTGGGCTTCAAGCGGTACCCCAGATGGTTAAGGCGCCGCGGACGAATCCCTACGTCTTTTTCTGGCCGGAAGACATTAAGAAGGAGGTGAAGTAAAATGGCAAAAACGGACATCGGACCCCCTGATTATAAGACCATGCTGCCTCCCGTCATCCAGAGAAATTACGGGAAATGGCTCTACCACGAAATCCTGAAACCGGGCGTCCTGATGCACATCTCCCAATCCGGAGAGGCGCTCTACAGTATACGCGCCGGATCACCCCGGCTGGTTTCCACGGATCACATCCGCGAAATCTGCGACATCGCCGAAAAATACTGTGATGGTTTCCTGCGATTCACCAGCCGTCACAACATCGAGTTTCTTCTGGATGACAAGAATAGGATCGAACCTCTG
This sequence comes from uncultured Smithella sp., assembly GCA_964394715.1. Taxonomy (GTDB): domain Bacteria; phylum Desulfobacterota; class Syntrophia; order Syntrophales; family Smithellaceae; genus UBA8904. The sequence continues at coordinate 46,325 of CAYMYR010000007.1, read as the reverse complement.
ATCGAAGAACTAAAAAACCGGGGCTACCCGGTGGGCGGTACAGGACACTCCATCTCCAACATCGTCCATACGCAGGGGTGGGTGCACTGTCACACACCGGCGACGGACGCCTCCGGCCCTGTTAAAGCGCTGATGGACGAAATTTACGACTACTTTGTGACGGCGACACTGCCTGCGCACGTGCGGATTGCGCTGGCCTGCTGCCTGAATATGTGCGGCGCCGTACACTGCTCCGACATTGCCATCCTGGGCATCCACCGGACGGTCCCCAAAGTCGACAACGCACGCGTTCCCAACGTCTGCGAGATTCCATCGACCGTGGCCTCCTGCCCGACGGGAGCCATCCGGGGCGACATGAAGAACAAAAGCGTCGCCGTCAATGAAGAGAAATGCATGTACTGCGGCAACTGCTACACGGTTTGCCCGGCGATGCCGATTGCCGATCCCGACAACGACGGGATCTCCATCTGGGTTGGCGGCAAGGTATCGAATGCCCGTAGCGCCCCCATGTTCTCCAAGCTGGCGATTCCGTTTCTCCCAAACAACCCGCCGCGCTGGCCGGAAGTCGTGCATGCGGTCAAGAATATCATTGAAGTATACGCGACCCATGCCCGGAAGCATGAACGCATCGGTGAGTGGATCAATCGTGTGGGCTGGGAACGTTTTTTCAGTCTGACGGGCATCCCGTTTACGGACCAGCACATCGATGACTTTGACCTGGCTACGGAGACGTTCCGAACGTCTGCGCAGTTCAAATGGAGGTAGTTATGAGCGAGGACCTGAAGGTACGCGTCACGAACCTGTTCCGGGAGAAGTCCCGGGGCGACAAAAAGATGTTTTACATACGTGATGTCACGAAGTGGCTCCCCGACGAGGATCGCCACGCCGTGCAGAACGTCGTAAAGGAGCTTTTGGATGAAGAAGTGTTGAAATACTGGTCGAGCGGCAGCTCAACTTACATCATGCTTGCGGAATTCTTTCCGAAGGAATGATGAACCCGGGGTGAAGGATGATGAACAGACAATGCCCGCGTTTCGTTGTGGCCGCCCTGCGTGGTGGGGCGGGAAAAACGACCTTGTCCGTGGCGATGGCCGTCGCCCTGCGCAGGCAGGGCATTCCAGTTGCCCCTTTCAAAAAGGGACCGGACTACATCGACGCTGCCTGGTTGTCTCAGGCGGCATCCGGCAACTGCTATAACCTGGACACCTTTCTCATGGGCAACGATCAGGTCGTCCGCTCCTTTTCGCGCCACGCCGTGGAAGGCGCCGTTTCCATCATTGAAGGCAGTCGGGGGCTTTTCGACGGCGTCAATGCCGCCGGGGAATTCAGCACGGCCCAACTTGCCAAACTTCTTCAGGCTCCGGTCATTTTGGTTGTCGACTGCGACAAGGTAACGCGAACAGCGGCGGCAATGGTTCTGGGCTGCCTGCATCTCGATCCCGCCGTGGACATCCGGGGGGTGATCCTGAGCCGGGTGAACGGACAGCGCCATGCCTCAGTGACCCGCCGATCCATTGAAGACAACACCGGCCTGCCCGTTTACGGAACCGTACCGCGCCTGCCGGACCTGCCTTTCGTGCAGCGGCACCTGGGGCTTGTTCCCCCCGACGAGCATGGCTCCATCCATCAGGCGCTTGAACGGGCGTCCGCCATGGCCCGCGACTACCTGGACATCCCCGCTCTGCTCGATGTCGCCCGAAGCGCTCCACCCTGGAAGATTGACGCCTTCCCAAAGCCTTCATGCTCTTGCGAAACGGTAAATGATCCCCTTACCATCGGCGTCATCAGGGATACGGCGTTTCAGTTCTACTATGAGGATAACATTGAAGCACTCGCCGACCGCGGCATCCGGGTTGTTTTTATCAGCGCCCTTTCGCAGAAAACACTGCCGCCCGTTGATGCTCTGTACATCGGAGGAGGATTTCCCGAAACACAGGCAGGAGAGCTTGCCGCCAATGAATCCTTCCGCAATTCCGTGAAAAAAGCCGGCGATGCCGGCCTGCCGATTTATGCAGAATGCGGGGGCTTCGTGTACCTGGGTGAATACCTTTCGATCGGCGACAACCGCTACCCGATGGCCGGCGCACTGCCGCTGGCGTTTTGCCTGGAGAAACGTCCGCAGGGACACGGTTACACCAGGCTTGTGGCAGACCAGGATAATCCCTTTTTCCCCGTCGGCCAGACGATCACCGGCCACGAATTTCATTACTGCCGGATTCTGTCTGGCCGGGACAGCGACATGCGCACCGCATTCAACGTGTTGAAAGGTACGGGTATTGACGGCCGTCGCGAGGGGCTTTGCAGAAATAACATCCTGGGGAGCTTCACACATGTGCATGCCCTGGGAACGCCCGCATGGGCCGATGCACTTATCGACAGAGCCAGAGAGTATCGCCAGACTAAGCTAAATCAAGCCCGCGCCGGTGTCCTGGACAGGCCCGACGTGACTCCGCTTGCAGGCGGATGGGCGGACCACACAATAAGATCGATGAAAAGAGGAGGTTTTAACTATGCCGCAGATTGAATTAGCAGGCAAAACGTATGAAGTGGATGAAGACGGATTTCTGCAGGAACTCGACAAGTGGAGCGAAGAATTTGCCAATGCTTACGCCCATACGGAAGAGATTGAAGGAGAGCTGACGGAAGAACATTGGCGGGTAATCAACTACCTGCGCGATTATTTCCAGCAGTTCGGCATTGCGCCGATGATCCGGAAGATCTGCAAGGACCTGAAGATTGATATGAAAAAGCTCTATGAGCTCTTTCCTACCGGCCCGGCCAAAGGCGCCTGCAAACTCGCAGGCCTTTCGAAGCCGACAGGTTGCGTCTGACCGGATCAACTATGCCGGTCGCCTGCATCAGGTGAGCAAAAGGGAACACCCTATGGCATATTTTATTTTTACATATTTTTGCGTTGCCGTTTTCGCTGTAGCGGCCGGCTGCCGATTATACAGGCACCTGACCCTTCCGCTGCATGTGCGCTGGGAGATCTACCCGGTGCGTCATGAAACCAATCCAAGAAATGTTTACGGCGGTTCCTACATGGAAAACATGGACTGGTGGAATCGTCCCTATGAAACGTCCCGGCTCAACGAATTGAAATACATGGCACCGGAGATTTTGCTCCTGAAGGGTCTTAGGAAGGCAAACAAACGACTGTGGTACGTCTCTTTTCCCTTCCATCTGGGACTGTACCTGATGACTGTCACGTTCATCCTGATGCTGCTCAACGCCGGCTTTACCCTGTGGGGATTTCCGTCCTTTGCCGCAGGCGGCGCCTTCAGACCATGGATGGATTACCTGATTGCTTTCTCCGGCTGGACCGGAATGATTGCCGGAACGGTCGGGAGCCTGGGGCTCCTGTACCGGCGGCTGACCGATCCTGACTTGAAAAGCTATTCGACGTTTGCCGACTACGCCAATCTCGGCGCGATTCTCCTTTTCTTCCTGATCGCAATCCTTGCCGCCCTCCCCGGCGACCCCTTCCTGGACGGGGCCAAGGCTTACGTACTCGACCTGCTGACCGCAGGCGAAACCGGCAGGGCCTATGCGCCGGGACAGACGGTCTCCGGCGCCCTGACCATAGTGCTGGCCTCGCTGCTCGTCGCATATATCCCGCTCACACACATGTCGCATATGTTTATGAAGTATTTTCTTTACCACAGCGTCAAATGGGACGATGAGCCCAGCAGGCCCGGCACGCGCATCGAATCGGCAACCATGCAGAATATGCAATATAAACCGACCTGGCAGGCCAAACATATCGGAGCGGACGGACAGAAATCCTGGCGTGACATTGCCTCAGCAGACCCGAAGGAGACGAAATGAAAACTCTCCTGAAACCTTCCGATATCGCCAATGCGTCCGAATGCCTGTGTCACATTGAGTCCGGCGAGCTTTCGCCTCTGCCGTCTCCATACGAAGATTTCAATCAGACGACGCTGCTGCCTTTGAAACCTGAAAAGACAAAAAATATTGAATCCTCCCTGGACGACACCGTGGCTATCGGCCTTCCCAGGCCCGCAGGTATAGAGGAAGAAGAGGCACTCGTTGCGCAATTTCTTTCCGGTCTGAAAAGACTTTTTGAAAAGAAAAACAACTGGACGTTTTTACAGCCGCTGATGCTTTCGATGGAACACTGCGCCAGATGTCACACCTGCTCCGATGCTTGTCCCGTCTATGAGATGAGTGGCCGGAAGGAAATTTACCGGCCCATCTTCCGGTCGGAAGTATTGCGTCGAATATATCGGAAATATTTAAAACCCGGCGGAAAGATCACGGCCCGGTTGACCGGTGACATTGATCTGAACTGGACAACCATTGCCCGCCTGGCCGAATTATCCTATCGCTGCACGCTTTGCCGGCGTTGTGCCACGGTTTGTCCCATCGGCGTTGATAATGGACTTATTAATCACGAAATCCGGAAGCTCTTTTCCCAGGAGATGGGCATTGCTCCCAAGGAACTCCATGAAAAAGGGACCGTTCAGCATTTACGGGTCGGTTCGACAACCGGAATGAAACCCCCGGCCGCCAGGGACAGCATGGAATTCATTCAGGAGGAGATGGAAGAAATTACAGGTTATAAAGTTGATATCCCATGGGACGTTAAAGGAGCGGATATTCTGCTGATTCACAATGCAGGAGAGATCCTTTCCTGGCCGGAAAATGTCGGGGCCTTTGCCATTATTTTTCAGGTCGCCGGCATTTCCTGGACCTTATCTTCTGAAGAAGTCGGCTATGACGGCGTCAACTACGGCCTGTGGTATGATGATGTTCAACTGGCGCGCGTTGCCATCCGGCACGCTGAAATTGCACGCAGGCTCAGAGTCAAAAAGATTGTTGTTGGAGAATGCGGTCACGCGCATAAAGCGCTTACCGTCATTGCCGACCGCCTGCTTTCGGGCAGTCTCAACATTCCCCGGGAATCGGCGATGGTCACCCTGGAAAACATCGTGATGAGCGGAAAGCTGAAATTTGACCCCGGCAAAAACAATTTTCCCGTCACACTGCATGATCCCTGCAATGTCGTTCGGGCCATGGGAATTGTTGAGCCGCAAAGAAGAATCCTAAGAAAAATTGCGCCTCAATTCCGGGAAATGACACCGCATGGCGTCGAAAACTATTGCTGTGGCGGCGGTTCCGGTTTTGCGATCATGTCCGGATATAACTTTGCCGAATGGCGAAATCTGGTGAGCAGCCGCAAAAAATTTTTACAGATTCTGGAAGCCTTCCGTGATGAACCCCGGGAAGTTCCGAAATATGTCTGTGCTCCCTGCTCGAACTGCAAGGGAGCCATCCGTGATATCATTGACTACTACCATGCCGGCGAACGCAGCAATCTCTATTACGGAGGCCTGGTCGAACTGATTGTTAACGCTCTGGACGGCATGAAGAAACCGATCGTCCGTTTCGGTGATAAACCTTCATGGGGATGAAGGCAGGAAAATGAAATTTATGACAAAATTCTTGATATCCGTTACGGTGATTCCCATCGTTATCCTGCTGGCTTTGGGGATTTCCATGAGTCCGGCCATGATCTCAGTTCTGACCGGCGTTATCCCTTATGTTGTTTTTGTGATCCTGCTTGCCGGGTTTGCGTATCGCATTGTAATATGGGGAAAAGCCCCCGTGCCTTTCCGTATTCCCACGACATGCGGCCAGGAAAAATCGTTGCCATGGATCAAAGCCAATCCGGTGGAGAATCCCGCCGGCCCCCCGGGTGTCTTAGGAAGGATGGCGCAGGAGATATTTCTGTTCCGGTCATTGTTCAGGAACACATCCGTGAAGATTATCGGCGGACGGCCCGTATACGACGGCGCCAAGTGGCTTTGGTTATTCGGCCTGATGTTTCATTTTTCACTATTGATTGTCGCCATCCGCCATCTGCGCTTTTTCACCGAACCGGTCACCCCCTGTGTCGGCATGGTTTCCGCACTGGACGGATTTCTGGAAATCGGGGTTCCCACACTCTACCTGAGCGACATCGCGCTTCTGGCCGGACTCACGTTCCTTTTCCTGCGTCGGGTGATCATTCCGCAACTGCGCTACATTTCGCTGGTTACGGACTATGTTGTACTGTTGTTAATCGCGGGTGTGGCCGTCACGGGGCTTTTGATGCGGCACTTTTTCCCCGTCGATCTCAACGCGTTGAAAACCATGGCCATGGGCTGGGTCACCTTTGCCCCTGTGGCTTCGGGAAACATCAGCGTTATTTTTTATATCCATCTTTGTTTTGTCTTTATTTTGATGGCCTGGCTGCCTTTCAGCAAACTGATGCATATGGGTGGCGTATTCATGAGCCCTGCACGTAACCTGGCCAACACAAGCCGGATGAAGCGTCATATCAATCCCTGGAATGCTCCCGTGAAGGTGCACACTTATGTAGAATATGAAGACGAGTTCCGGGATAAAATGAAGGCGGCCGGTCTGCCGGTGGAGAAGGAGTAGCCATGTCATTTGCCAAGATACCCAAACCGGATGACTTGATAAACATCGACTACGCGCCGCCTGCGTCCGAGTGGACGAAGACGCCCGTCGATTTCCGTCCGGGAACGTGGAGCTACAGCACCGCCGCGAAGAATCTGGTGAGCCTTGGCCTGCCCAATCCACGGGCCTGGCAACCCACGGACGAAGACTGGAAACTACCGGAAAACTGGAAACAGATTATTTTAGACGGCATGAAAGAGCGGCTGGAGAAGTACCGTTCCTTCCGCCTGTTCATGGACATCTGCGTGCGCTGTGGAGCCTGCGCGGACAAGTGCCATTTTTATATCGGTTCCGGTGATCCCAAAAACATGCCCGTGCTGCGCGCCGAGCTCTTGCGTTCCGTATACCGGCGCTACTTCACGATGTCGGGCAAACGCTTCGGAAAACTGGTTGGCGCAAGGGACCTGACCGTCGACGTCCTGAAGGAATGGTTCTACTACTTCTACCAGTGTACAGAGTGCCGGCGCTGCTCCGTCTTCTGCCCCTACGGCATCGACCAGGCGGAAATCACGATGATCGGCCGTGAACTGCTCAACCTTGTGGGCTGCAACATCAACTGGGTTCTGGAACCCGCAGCAAATTGCTTCCGGACGGGCAACCACCTCGGCATCCAACCCGGCGGGATCAAGGACATGCTGGAGTTTATGGCCGATGATATCGAAGACCGCACGGGCGTTCGGGTGGACGTTCCCCTCAACAAAAAGGGTGCCGACATTCTTTTCATTACGCCGTCCGCCGACTACTTTGCCGACCCCGGCACATACACCTGCATGGGCTACATGATGCTTTTCCATGAAATCGGCCTCAATTACACCTTCAGCACCTATGCCTCGGAAGGAGGCAATTTCGGTCTCTTTACATCCCACGACATGATCAAGCGCCTTAACGCCAAGATTTACGCGGAGGCGAAGCGCCTCGGCGTAAAGTGGATCCTCGGCGGTGAGTGCGGCCATATGTGGCGCGTAATTCACCAGTACATGGACACGATGAACGGGCCGGCTGATTTTCTCACGGGACCCGTCTCCCCGATAACGGGGACACGCTTTGAAAACGCACGGGCCACAAAGATGGTTCATATTACCGAATTCACGGCAGACCTGATCGCGAACGGGAAGTTAAAATTAGATCCCCGGAGAAATGATCATATCCGCCTGACTTTCCATGATTCGTGCAACCCGGCGCGGGCCATGGGGCTTTTCGAGGAACCGAGATATATTATTAAAAATGCCTGCAACCATTTCTTTGAGATGGCCGAAGACACCATCCGCGAAAAAACCTTCTGCTGTGGCGCAGGGGCGGGGCTGGGCAACGATGAAAACATGGAAATGAGGATGCGCGGTGGAATGCCGCGGGCCATGGCCGTGCGGGACGTTGTTAAAAAACACGGTGTGAACCGCCTGGGTTGCATCTGCGCGATTGACCGGGCGACGCTCACCACCCTTATGGACTACTGGGTCCCGGGTGTTTCCGTCATGGGTATTCACGAACTGTTGGCCAATGCCCTAATCATGACGGGAGAAAAGAAAAGAACGACGGACCTGCGTGGGGATGGGATTAGTGGATAGTGAACGGTAGATGGATTTGCAGGGAATGACGACCTGGGTTTTTACGTCGGGAAATAGAAAAGATGAAAAATAAAAAATGGGGCATGATAGCATTGGGACTCGTGATCTTTCTTATCGGGATCACCTTCCCCTTCTGGTACGGCAGGGGGAAATCGATAGCTCCTGTGCTGCTCAGCCTTGATACGCCAGCCATTGCTCAATTGAAGGAAAAGCGCTGTGTGGAGGATACGGCGTTCATGCGCGCCAACCATATGAAGCTGCTCAATGCCTGGCGCGACGAGGTCGTCCGCGAAGGAAAGCGAGAATACACCGCGAAAGACGGCCGCAGATTCGAAAAAAGCCTGACCGGAACCTGCATCCAGTGCCACTCGAACAAGGAACAGTTCTGCGACCGCTGCCATAACTATGTGGGTGCCAAGCCCACCTGTTTTGATTGCCACGTGATTCCCGGAGAGGTGAAAAAATGACCACGAACCGTCGAGAATTTTTAAAAATCGCTGGGGCCTCTGCCCTCACACTGGTCACGCCGTCGCTTTTGAGCCCTCTTTGGGCCAGAGAGACCGTGCGGATTCCTGGTCAGGATTTCACGCCCGTGAAAGCACTTATGGCCAAACGCTGGGCCATGGTGATTGACGCCTCCAAATGTCCCCCTGATTGCACCGACTGCATCACCGCCTGCCATACAGTGCATAATGTCCCGGACTTCGGGAACCCCAAAGATGAAGTCAAATGGATCTGGACCGAACCTTTTGCCGCTGTGTTCCCCGACGAAAATCATCCCTACCGGGAGCAGGGCCTGCAGAAGATGCGCCTGCCCGTCTTATGCAACCACTGCGAAAATCCGCCCTGCGTCCGGGTCTGCCCCACGAAGGCCACATTCCGGAGGCCCGATGGCATCGTCATGATGGATTATCACCGCTGTATCGGTTGCAGGCTTTGCATGGCCGCCTGCCCTTACGGAGCAAGAAGCATGAATTTCCGTGACCCGCGGCCGTTTATTACGAAGATCAATCCCGACTTCCCGACGCGTACCAAAGGTGTCGTGGAGAAGTGCAACTTCTGCGCAGAAAGGCTGGCTCAAGGAAAGCTGCCGGCCTGTGTTCTGGCCTGCCGGCAAAACGCCATTTTGTTTGGCGATCTGAATGATTCCACTTCGGACATCCGCAAGCTGATTGGAAAACGTTTTAACCTGCGGAGAAAAGCGCATTTAGGCACAGCGCCGCAGATTTATTATATATTATGAGGGCACCATGCTGGAAAAAGCCTTGAAAGGCAGCCGCGGATACTGGATCTGGATCATCTTCCTGCTTGTGATGATGACAATAGGAGTTCTCTTCTATCTGCACCAGCTCGATTACGGTCTGGGCGTTACGGGAATGAGCCGGGACGTTTCCTGGGGGCTTTATATCGCCCAGTTCACGTTCCTGGTAGGTGTTGCTGCGTCGGCCGTTATGCTGGTACTGCCCTACTACCTGCATGACTACAAGGCATTCGGAAAGATCACCGTGCTGGGTGAGTTCCTGGCTGTCGCCGCCGTCATCATGTGCATACTGTTCGTCTTCGTTGATCTCGGCCAGCCATCCCGCGTCATGAATGTCCTGCTGCATCCGCAGCCGACCTCCATCCTTTTCTGGGACATGATCGTCCTTTCCGGTTATCTCCTGATCAACATCATTACCGGTTGGATGATCCTGTCCTGTAATCGAAGGGAAGTCCCTCCCCCCGGCTGGATCAAGCCCCTGATCTATCTCTCGATTCCCTGGGCGATCAGCATCCACACGGTAACGGCCTTCATCTATGCAGGTCTTCCCGGCAGAAGTTTCTGGCTGACAGCGATTATGGCACCACGATTCCTGGCTTCCGCCTTTGCTTCGGGTCCGGCTCTGTTGATTCTTTTCTGCCTGATCCTGAAACGTTATGGACGGTTTGACGCCGGCGACAGGGCCATTCAGGCCCTTTCCAAGATCGTGGTTTATGCTCTGGCGGCAAGCATCTTTTTTGTCCTCATGGAACTGTTTACCGCCTTTTACAGTCAGATCCCGGAACAAACCCGTCATTTCCAGTACCTTTTTGCAGGTCTGGATGACCATCATAATCTTGTGCCCTGGATGTGGACATCCGCCGTACTGGCCTTTGCCGCTCTGACGATGCTGATCATCCCGTCCATCCGCCGCAGGGAAGAGTGGCTTGCCATCGCCTGTGTTTTTGTATTTGTTTCTCTCTGGATTGAAAAGGGCCTCGGTCTGGTCGTAACCGGTTTCATCCCCTCGCCGCTGGAAACCGTTACCGAATATTTCCCGACGGGGGCGGAAATCGCCATTACCGCAGGGGTATGGGCGATAGGTTTTCTGATTTTGACCCTGCTTTATAAGATTTTTATCAGCGTATACAGTGAAACGGGCAGTGACGATAACCGGCCTGTTGCAAATGGAAAGTAATGAGGTTTATATCTTATGAAGATACTGGTCTTGAATTGCGGAAGCTCATCTCTCAAATACAAGCTCTACGAGATGGAGACAAGCCAAGTCCTGGCCCAGGGCCAGGCGGACCGCATCGGTCTGCCCGATGCCTTGTTTCAACATGACGTGCAGGGACGTGAAACCTTTCTGGACAAAACGCCTCTTTCCAGCCATCATGATGCGGTGCATGCCTTGCTGACCCATCTGGTTGACGGCAGGCAAGGCATTCTGACGGATATGAAGGAAATTGGTGGTGTCGGGCACCGTGTCGTTCACGGCGGTGAACATTTCCGCACCTCTGTTGTCGTCGATCCCGCCATACGCAAAATACTCGAATCAACGAAGAAACTTGCGCCGCTCCATAATCCGCCGAACCTGATGGGGATCGATGTCTGCACAAACCTGATGCCCGGCGTACCCCAGGTGGCGGTGTTCGATACAGCTTTTCACCAGAGCATGCCCGCGCATGCTTTCACCTACGCGATCCCTTATCGTTATTATACAGAGGACCATATCCGTCGCTACGGTTTCCATGGAACGTCACACCGGTATGTCGCCCGCCGCACGGCGGCACTCCTGCAGGATAAGACCGCAACACCGAGAATCATCACCTGTCATCTCGGCGCCGGCTCCAGTCTCTGCGCCGTTGCGGGAGGCAAGTCGCTGGATACATCGATGGGATTTACGCCGTTGTCGGGACTCGTCATGGGTACGCGCTCGGGAGACATCGATCCGGCAGTCGTTTCGTTCATCATGGAAAAGGAAAGATCCTCCATGGCCGGCGTTATGGATATCCTGAACCGGCAGAGCGGCGTACTGGGTATTTCCGGCCTGTCCCCTGACTTTCGCGACCTGGAAAAGGCGGCCGCCGAAGGCCATGAGCGGGCGCACCTTGCACTGACCGTTTTTGCATACAGTGTGGCCCGGGGTATAGGTTCCCTCATTCCGGCCATCGACGGACTGGATGCCCTGGCCTTCACGGCAGGGATCGGTGAGCACTCGCCGCAAACGCGCCAGCGGATCTGCACTTTCTTGTCCTGGCTGGGCATCATCATTGATGAAGACAAAAATGACAGGGGTGATGACGAAAGGATCATATCCACGCAGGAATCAAAGATCAATGTTTTCGTCATACCGACGGATGAAGAGAAAATGATCGCCGAGGAATCCTGGGCGGTTTTACGGAAATAATGAAACGGGCCGTGAACGACCGCGTTTTTCAACCATTCAACAATGAATCGATAGTGGAGGTAATCAAAATGAAAAAGATTAAAATGACACCCAGCGAAGCCATCGTTGAGACGCTGCTTGCGGAAGGCGTGGATCATGTATGCGGCATCGTCGGATCAGCGTTCATGGACATGCTTGACCTCTTCCCGACGGCCGGGATCAAGTTCATCCCCGTCCGTCATGAACAGAGCGCCGCCCACATGGAAGATGCGTACAGCCGCATATCCGGCCGCTGCGGCGTCGTCACAGGCCAGAACGGCCCCGGCATTACGAACATGGTGACGTCAGTTGCCGCGGCAAACATGGGCCATACGCCCCTGGTGATTATTTCGCCCTCGGCCGGAACACCCACAATCGGCTGGGACGGCTTCCAGGAGTGCGACCAGATGTCCGTTTTCCGTTCGGTAACGAAGGCGGTTGTCCGTGTGCCGCATCCCAAACGCGCGGCTGATTGTCTGCGGACGGCCTTCCGCATCGCCTATGCCGATCGCGGTGCCGTCCTGTATGACATCCCGCGCGACTACTTCTATGGCGAACTGGAGGATAAAATCCTGAAACCCTCGCAGTACCGTGTAGACGACCGCGGCTGTGGTTCCATGGAACAGCTGAACCGGGCCGCCGAACTGCTTTCCAAAGCCAAAAACCCCGTTATCGTTTCCGGACGCGGTGTCGTGGATGCCGACGCGCTCGATATCGTGAAGGCGATCGCCGAACACCTGACGGCCCCCGTTGCCGTGACCTATCTCCACAACGACGCGTTTTACGGAAACCATCCGCTGTTCGTCGGTCCCATCGGCTACATGGGCTCCAAGGCGGCCATGAAGACATTGGCCAGGGCCGACGTTATGCTGGCCATCGGCACACGCCTCTCTGTCTTTGGGACGCTGCCCCAGTATGATATCAACTACTTCCCGGAGAATGCGAAGATTATTCAGATTGACATCAATCCCAAGCATATCGCGCGGACCCATCCCATCGAGGTCGGCATTATCGGTGACGCAAAGGAGGCCACGGTGGAAATCCTGAAGCGCCTCAAGGCCGTGGACGGGAAACGTAAGCCCAATGAAAAACGTCTGGCCGCCGTCGCGAGGGAAAAAAAGATCTGGGAAAAAGAGATTGTCTCTCTGGCAATGGTGGAGGGCAATCCCATGAATCCCCGCCGTGTCCTACTGGAAATCTCCAGGGCCCTCCCGGAGGATGCCATTGTCACGACGGATATCGGAAACGTCGCCTCCACGGCCAACAGTTACCTGAAGTTCAATCACCCCCGGCAGCATATCGCGGCGCTCACTTTCGGCAATACGGGTTTTGCTTATCCCGCGGCCCTGGGCGCACAGATCGCCCGACGCAAGGCACCGGTCATCGCGATCATCGGCGATGGTGCGTGGGGCATGAGCCTCCATGAGGTAAGCACGGCCGTTGAACACAACCTGCCCGTCGTTGCCTGTGTTTTCCGCAACATGTGGTGGGGCGCCGAGGCGAAAAACCAGGTGGACTTTTACAATAACCGTTTCATTGGCGTCGATATTCCCAATCCGGAAAGCTTTGTCCCTGTGGCAAAGGCGATGGGCGCCAACAGTATGCAGGTCAGCAAGCCTGCGGATATCCGGGGAGCATTGGATGCCTGCCTGAAAAGCCGCAAGCCCACGGTTCTCGAATTTCTGGTGGATGGCAAGCAGCTGGCCCCGCCTTTCCGGAAAGATGCATTGGCTTTGCCGACCCGTTTTCTGCCCAAGTACGCTCACCTGGACCATCATAACTGGTACGATGAAGGAGGAACCGATGATTTATAGTGATTTGAAAGAAAAGACAGCCATTGTCACAGGATCCGGCAAGAAAACGGGCATTGGCTATGCAATTGCGCAAAAACTGGCGTCCTGCGGCTGCAATATCGTCATCGCCGATCTGGGCATCGCGCCGCCGTCGGACCAATCTTTGAAATCTGCTACGAGTGAAGAGATGACGGCTATTGCCGTCGAACTGGCAAAGACTTACGGCGTCCGGACGCTGGCTGTGCCCGTCGACCTTACGAACCATCAGGCCATTGCCGAAATGGTGAAAACCATCACGGACAGTTTTGACCATGTCGATATTCTCTGCAACAATGCGGGGGCTTCCTTCGGCGTGCCCAATACGGTTCTGGGATATGATGAAGCGGCGTGGATCAAAACGATTGACGTAAACCTGTTTTCGGTCTTTCGCGTCTCGCGTGCTGTCATCCCACTTATGACGGGTAAACCCGCAAGCATCATCAACACGGCCTCCCGGGCCGGCAAGGTCCCTCCCATTTTTAACAGTGCCTATGCGGTGGCCAAGGCCGGCGTCATCATGCTGACAAAGACCATGGCTAAAGAGATGGGTGGAAGCGGCATTCGTGTGAACGCTATCTGTCCGGGGCAAATCGCCACGGATCTGGAGAAGTGGCGTTTCGGACTGGAGGCGTCTTTTTTCGGAACGACAATTGAAGAGCGGGAAAAAGAAATGTGCAAAACGATTCCGCTGGGCTACATCGGACCACCCCGTGAAGTGGCCGATCTGGTTGCCTTCCTTGGCTCAGACGCTTCGCGCTATATTACCGGACAGGCCATTAATATTGATGGCGGGCAATGTATGGAATTATAACGGTCAATGTACCGATCATTAGGAGGATTGATTATGGAAAACATTATTGGTGGCAAGCTCGTCGCGGATGCTTTGGTCGACCGGGGTGTGGATTACATCTATTCCCTGAGCGGCGGGCATATTACGCCGATTTACCAGTATCTGGAGAATACACCCATCACGATTTTTGACGTTCGCCATGAACAGGCGGCGGTCTTTATGGCCGAGGCCTCGGCCCGGATGAACCGTAAGCCCGCGGTGGCTATGGTTACGGCCGGACCGGGATTCACCAATGCCCTGAGCGGCATCGCCAGCGCCAGGCTCTCCAACGCACCGGTCATTTTGATTGCCGGCTGCGTGGGAACCGAAGCAGCGGAAAAACTGGACCTGCAGGATATGACACAGCTACCGGTTATTGAGCCGATGGTGAAGAAGGCCTTCGTCTGCTATGTTCCGGAACGCATCCCCGAATACGTCGATATGGCCTTCCGGGCGGCCATGAGCGGACGGCCCGGACCGGTCTACCTGGAGTTCCCCTGCAATGTCCTGAATGCCAGGGTGGATATGGCAGCTGTCAAGAAGCCCCGCACAACGCTTTCATCCAAACCCGTTGACCGTGAGAATACCCTGAAGGTGGTCGACCTGCTCAAGGCGGCCAAAAACCCGATTGTGATCGGCGGAAGCGGTCTGTGGTATTCGGATGCGGAAAAAGAGATTATCGAATTCGTGGAAAAGATCGGTATCCCGATTTATACGGCAGGCGCCGGAAGAGGCGTTATCCCCGATACCCATCCCCTTTGCTTTGAAGGTTCTCTGGCCATCCGCCCCGGCTCGGCCATGATCACGCTGATGACCACGGACCTGGTGCTCTTCCTGGGCGGTCGGTTGAGTCTGTTTTATATCTTCGGTGAAATTTTCCCGTCGACGGCGAAATTTATTCAGGTTGACATCGCCCCGGATGAAATCGGGCGCAACCGGACGATTGATCTCGGTATCGTAAGCGACACCAAGTCATTCCTCAAGGAGCTCAACGCTAACCTCGATGAACAAAAGATCGCCGACACTCTCAAGGCACAGTACCAGCCCTGGCTGGCTACCGTCCGAACCGCCCATGATGCCGGCAAAAAAGAAGCACAACCCTTGTGGGAGTGCGCAACCCTGCCCATGCATCCCATGCGTCTGGCCAATGAAATCAATAAATTCATGGACCGGGAAGATGACATCGTTGTCGCCGACGGCGGCGACACATCCACCTGGATGGGCATGACCCGGACCGTTGTCAAAGGTGGGACCTATCTGGATTACGGTCTTTACGGCTGCCTGGCCGTCGGCATCCCTTACGCCAATGCGGCCAAGCTCAAACACCCGGACAGGCGCGTACTCTTGGTTATGGGCGACGGATCGGCCGGTTTCAACTTCATGGAGTTTCATACGGCGATCCGCAAGAAGCTGCCCATCGTGGTCGTAATCGCCAATGATCAGTCCTGGGGAATGATCGCGCACAGCCAGCAGCTGCGTCTGGGGCACAGCATCCCGAATGGAACGGAACTGGGCTGGGTGGATTACCATAAGATGGTGGAGGTTTTGGGAGGCTTCGGCACCTTTGTTGAAAAACCGGAAGACATCCGGCCTGCGCTCGAAGCGGCCTTTGCCTCCGGGAAAACGGCCTGCATCAACGTCAAGGTAGATTCGTCTGTGATCAGCCCCGGCAGCGTTGCCCTGGCCAATCTCGGAGGATATAAATGTCAGTAAGTTGGGATTTACTGTTTCGAACGGCCTGGCAAGCCAAACCTTTTAAATAAAATGAGGAATTCGTATGAATAACTTGACTTCGCCCAAGGAATACAAGCTATCAAAAGGGTACACCAACTACATCTTTATCCTGTTGTTCCTACTCTACTTTTTTGACTACGTGGACAGGTTGGTGGTTACGTCTCTGTTTCCCTTCATCAAAGCGGATTGGGGAATAACCGACGCACAGTGCGGCATGCTGGTTTCCGCGGTTTACTGGTCGATCGTCATTTTTACTTTTCCCGTCTCCATCCTCGTGGACCGCTGGAGCCGCAAGAAGAGCATCGGTTTGATGGCGATCATATGGAGTCTGGCCACGGCGGCCTGCGCCCTTACCCGGAGCTTCTCGCAGCTTCGGGCAGCCAGAATGTTGATCGGCATCGGGGAGGCGGGCTATGCTCCGGGGGGAACTGCCATGATTGCCGGCCTTTATCCGGAGGAAAAGAGATCCCGCATGATGGGAATCTGGAACATGTCGATCCCCCTGGGAAGCGCCGTGGGAATTGCTCTGGGAGGAATCATCGCCACCCACTGGGGATGGCGCCATGCCTTCGGACTGGTGGCGCTTCCGGGACTGATCGTCGCAATTCTCTTTTTCTTCGTCAAAGACTATAAAACCGTTGAATTGACGAAAACGGTCAAGGAAACCTCCGCCAAGGTCAAAATGAAAACCGGCGAAATCGCGCGTGAATTTCTCCACACGCCCTCGCTGATTTTGACCTACTTCGGATTTGCCGCCATGGTCTTTGTGACCTCGTCGCTGATGACATGGCTTCCCAGTTATCTGAACCGCGTCTACAACATCCCCGTAGATCAGGCAGGAATGAAGGTTGGCATCATCATGATGATGGCCATCGTGGGCGCTCCCCTGGGAGGCTTTTTGGCCGACATGTGGACGAAAAAGCGCGAAAACGCTCGCCTTCTGCTGTCCGCCCTCTCCGCCATCCTGTCCGCTGTCATCTTCTACATGGCCTTTGTATTGTTCACCGGCTCCACCCAGTATATTCTTCTTTTGGCCGGCGGACTGACTGTGATGACCTTCGTGCCGGCCGCCGCAGCGGTCACCCAGGACGTGGTCCATCCGGGACTTCGCGCGGTTTCATACGCCTTTTGCGTCATCGTGCAGAACCTCCTGGGAGCATCCGTAGGGCCGGTCTTCATCGGTGCCATGTCCGACAAATACGGAATCGCTACGGCGGTAGCGATGCTGCCGTTGTTTCTTGTGGCGGCATCGGGCCTTTTCTTTATTGGCTCCTTCTTCTATAAAAGGGATTTGGCCAAGGTGGAAAGAATTACCCTGGAACATGAAGACTAGCAGCGGCATTCCGGAACCGGGAGGAAAATCATGAAAGCTGTTGTATTTCGAAAGGCACAGGGACTGGTTTATGAAGACGTGCCTGATTATAAAGTTGCTGAAGACGAAGTGCTGGTCAAGGTGGCCAATACGGGTTTTTGCGGTTCCGATCATTCCCTGGTGACCGGCGGGCTTCTGCCCGAGGGCTATATCATCGGTCATGAAATCAGTGGAGTGGTTGTAGAAAAAGGCGAACAGGCGGGAGGCCCCGCCGTGGGCACAAAAGTTTGCATCAGACCGACATACTGCGGTAAATGTGCAAGCTGCCTCTCCGGTAAAGAACACCTCTGTCGTGTGCACAGGCGGACCACGGGGATTGGCGATTTACCGGGTGGGTTTGCCGAGTACGTTAAGGTCTATCCGCAGATGCTGATCCCCATTCCGGAGGGGGTCGATTCCCGTAACGCCGCACTCGCAGAAACATTTGCCGCAGCGCTGCATGCGATTCATTGCACAAGCGGTGCAAAAGGCTCTGTTCTGGTTATGGGAGGCGGCCCCATCGGCCTTTGCGCGGTTCGCATTCTCAAAATCCTGGGTTATGGCCCGATCGTGCTGTTCGAACCGATAAAGGCAAAGCGGGATATCGCCCTCCTTTATGGGGCCGACCATGTCTTCAACCCCCTCGAAAAAGATACAGACGCACAGGCCGCAACAATTGCTCCCGGCGGATTTCAGAAAATCTTTGAATGCTCCGGCATCAAATCCAATATTGACCGTGCAATCAATCTTTCAATGGACAACGGGGAAATCTGCATCGTGAGCATGATCTTTTCTCCGCTCACCATCTCCGCGCCGTTCCTCATGAATCTCAAGGAAATCCGTTTGACAACGTCCATCTCCAATTCGCACCAGGAAAATATCCAGTGTCTGCAATGGATGGACGAAGGGAAGATTGACGCGCGGCCGATGATCTCCGATATTGAACCCCTGGAACGCCTGCCTGCCGTTTATCGTGAAAAAATTGATACCGGTTTGGTCACAAAAGTACTGTTCCGGATCGGTGAGGAATTCTAGGAAATGGATACCATATGCCTGAGCAATATGAACTTATTTATGGTTTTGTCCATTGCCGCGGCAGGACGACTTATTCTGCGGGATATGTGAACACACTGGCTGAAGCCGAGGCGTGGCTCAGGGAAAACCGGCAGGCGACATCACGTACCGTAAAAGCACCTCCCGAAGACCCTGTGCATTACTGCAAGGCAGCCTGGTGCCCCTTCAAGCGTCAGAAGCCATGGTTTGAAATTCGAGACGTACGGAAACCGGAAGAATCGGAGTAAGGAACTTTTCCAATGAGGTTTATGGTATGCTGATCTTTCGATCGCGACAAGAAGAGCAATTCATTTTTTGATTTAATCAGCCTGGGATGGAGTAAGCAGGAAAACCGACCAGTGAAAAACAAAGAATATGTAAAGGACTGTATGATGGGCGCCAAGGAACGACGGGAAAGAGAAAAAGAACAGAGAAAGAGTCATATCCTGGACGCGGCAAGAGAACTGCTTCTGGGAAAGGGAATGAACGCCACATCCATTAATCAGATTGCCAAACGTGCCGAATTAAGCGTTGGAGCTATCTATTTTTATTTCAAGGACAAAGAAGAACTCTTCGCGGCCCTTCAGCTGGAAGGGCTGGAGTTGCTCCATCATGCGGTTCGTCAGGCAGTCGCTAAAAAACCGACCCCGGAGAAAAAAATCCGCTCGATCGCATTGGCCTACCTGAGGTTCAGTGAGGATCACAAAAGTTATTTTGATATCATCACTTACTTTCTGACGTCTCCCGAAACCATTTTCCCTCCGAACTTGAAGAAAGTCATTGACGAGCACGGCAACGCCAGCATCTCCATGCTTGCCGCGGCCATCCGGGAAGGCATCGACAACGGCGAGTTCAAGCCGGTGGATCCCCGGAGGCAGGCGATCATTCTGTGGAGCGCGTTTAACGGAGTCATCCAGTTAAAAAAACTGGAGAAGACCATCCTGGGAAAAGATGAATACCGATCTCTATACGCGGAAACACTGGACAGATTTCTGGACGGACTGCGAAAACAGTCCCGACATTAAAAAGGCAGGGGCAGAAATACAGCCTGCTTGACCGCAAGTCCATCCAGTTATTCATTAACGGGCATGATCGATATGCGGGCATCCGCCACGCAGCAGCCCTGACCGGTTCCCATGGCCATAATCGGATTCAAGTCCATTTCCTGTATCTCGGGAATATCTTCTATCAGGGCTGAGATCCTCAGCAGCAGTTCCTTGATGGCGTGAATATCCGAAGGAGGAGCGCCTCTCCAGCCATCCAGGATTTTATGAGATCTAAAAGCATTGATCATGCTATCTGCATCAACATCCGTCAACGGATGAATTCTAAAAGTGACATCTTTAAAGAGTTCAGCGTAGACACCACCTAACCCGAACATGATTAACGGACCGAAGTTTTTGTCCTGGGTTACACCAACAATGAGTTCCACACCGCCTGCAAGCATTTTTTGGACCGTAACGCCTTTCATTTCATTTCCTCTGGATATTTGATCGAGGTTCTTACGGACCTGATTGTAGGCGTCGATTACAGCATCCGCTGATTTTAAATTCAGAATGACACCTCCCACATCGGTTTTGTGGGTTATCGTCGGAGAGTAGAGCTTCACCGCCACCGGATAACCGATGCGCTCTGCGGTCTGTGCGGCTTCTTGAGCCGTCAGGGCGATTCTGGAACCGGCAGAGCGGATACCGTAAATATCAAACAGGTTAGCAATCTCATCCGAGTCCAGCCATGTCTGAGCAGAACGGCTTCTTTCCAGGGCTGCTTTAATAATGGCTTCAGCGGCCTTTTTATTGATTTCATCGAATTTTGGTATTTTGCCTTTCGGTTGTCTTGTGTATTCATAGTATTCATACGCTTTGGCCAGGGAAAACGCGGTTGCCTCGGGAAAAGTGTATTCGGGGATATAACCTTCTTCCGGGGACCCGATCAGTTTGTATTTCGGGTCTGCACCCAGCAAAGAAAGCATGACAGGGATACCCTTCTTACGGAATTCAGGCGCAACCTGCCGGATAGCCTGAATCATGGGTTCCAACAGTTCCGGGATTGGCCGGATATAAATCACAATGAGGGCATCGATATCTTCTTCCAGTAATAGTTTCATCGTTCTTGCATATTGGTCAGGCATAACTCCTGCTGTCGTGTCGATCGGGTTCACATAGCTTGACTTGGATGGCAGGAACGACTTTAATTCGTTTCTTGTCTTTTCCGACAATACCGGAAACTGAAAACCTTTGGCAGAGAGCGCGTCAGCAGCCATAATGCCCGCGCCGCCTCCATTGGTCAGCACCGCTACTTTATTGCCTTTCGGAAGGGGTTGGTAATCCAGCAAAATGGCCGCATTAAAGAATTCCTCCAGGGTGTCGCACCGTAAAATGCCTGCTTGTCTGAAGAGTGCATCACTGGCGATGTCATCCGACATCATCGCTCCTGTATGCGATGCCGCGGCACGGGCCCCCACGGAAGAACGCCCGCTCTTTACGACAAGGATAGGTTTTTTTAGCGTGGTTTCACGGGCAATGCGTGCGAATCTGCGTGGTTCTTTAAAGGACTCAAGATAAAGCAGGATAACATTGGTATTCTTATCTTCCGCCCAGTATTGTAAAAGCTCATTGTCGGACACATCCGCACGGTTACCGATGCTGAAGAAACTGGAAAGTCCCATACCGATGTTTCTGCAGTAGAGCAGGAGAGCCCCACCCAGAGCTCCGCTTTGCGACCCCAACGCAATTTTGCCAAATCGCACGTTGCCACCGCCTGCAAATGATGCATTCATGATGACATCGGGATCGTTGTTGATAATGCCGAGACAGTTGGGGCCGATAATGCGCATGCCATAAGCCCGGGCGGCGCTGATCAGCTTTTTTTCTCTTTCGATACCCTCCCCGCCCATTTCCGAAAATCCGGCCGTTATCACCACCAGTGCCTTTACGCCCTTTCTCGCGCATTCTTCAACCAGCGGCTGCACCTTTTCGCTGGCAACAACCATTACCGCAAGATCGACATCGCCCGGCACATCCATAATGGAAGGATACGTTTTGATGTATGAAATATATTCTGCCCGGGGATTAATAGGGTAGATGACTCCCTTATAACCGTAACCAATCAGGTTTTTGATAAACTCATTGCCGATGCCGGGCTTATTAGATGCTCCCAGTACGGCTATGGACTTTGGTCTCATAAATCTTGTAATGGAAGCAACAGAGGATATTTTCTCGTGTTCTTCCTGCTTAATTTCTGCAGAAAGCGTTGGTACAAGACGGTAAGTAGCTCTCCATTTGTCGTTCTTCTCCGACTTGCCGACCAGCTCAAGGCCACTTCTCTGCATCGTTTTGATTACTTCTGTATTCTCGCGAAGAATCTCCACTTCGAAAAAATCAACACCGCGTTCCTTTGCCGCGTAAGCCAGCATCACAAACAGATGTGTCCCGATTCCCATTTTTTGATAGCAATCTTCAACGACAGCGAATGTTTCCGCTTTATTGGAATTGTCTATCCTATGATACCGCCCGACCCCGATGATCTTTTCATCCGCCCCCTCTCCACGGACAGCCACCATGGCAAAACGGTCATGGTAATCAACGGTTGCACTGCGACGGGCATCTTCAGGGGTAAAGGCAGTCATCCCGGAAAAACGGAGAAATTTGCTGCGATCGCTGAGACGATTAACAAAAGCAATCAGTTTTTCTTCATCATCAACCCTGATGGCTCTCAAATTGATCATTGAACCGTCCTTCAGGGCAATGGCCTGCGTGTACTTTTCGAGATTCATATTTTTTTTCATTTTCATTTTCCTGCCAATCAGTTGTAATTCTCCAAATATATATAAACCTTTCCAGCCTTTTCGGCAAGCATCAAGGAGCGGATACTTAATGATGATCCTTTACAGATCCGTCCTGTTTTTTTGTGAACAAATAAAATCCGCAAACATCTTTGGAAGCGGTGCACGTACGATCATTTTTCTCCCGGTCTGCGGGTGCAAAAAAACCAGCCTGGCGGCATGCAGCGCCGAACGCGGCAGGAGAAGACGCTTTTCCATTTCGGAAGTGTATCCATGCCTGATAAAGTCAAGAAAAGCGGTTTTGTCCCTGCCATAGAGTTTATCACCGACAACGGGATAACCCGCGGCTTCCAGATGGGCGCGGATCTGATGCAGCCGCCCTGTTTCCGGAAAACACCGGACAAGGGAAAACTGCCCGGCCCAAAGGACTTTTCGAAATCGCGTAAGGGCCGTTTCTGTCCCGCCCGCTTTTGCCTTGCGTTTCTTGCCAACGGCGGATTCACTGTCGGATCCTAAAGGCAAATCAACAATCATCTCC
Source organism: uncultured Smithella sp. (assembly GCA_964394715.1). GTDB lineage: Bacteria > Desulfobacterota > Syntrophia > Syntrophales > Smithellaceae > UBA8904. Next base: position 23,485 of record CAYMYR010000007.1, on the reverse strand, counting down.
TCCCCGGGGAACAATCCATGTACCAGCGCCAGGTACTCTTTTGAACCCTTCGCCAGCGAGTCAGAAAGTGCACCTGCGCATTTTCCGTCAAAGGCAAGGAGAATCACGCCAGATGTTTCGCGATCAATACGGTGTGCCGGATAAACCTTGCGCCCGTAACGGTCTTCCAGTATGGCAACGAGTGTGTTGTTGAAATACCGTCCAGCGGGGTGCACCGGCAGATTGCCTGTTTTGTTGACGGCAATCAGGCATTCGTCTTCATAGAGAACAGAAATATTTTTATCGATGTCCGGTTCAATGAGCCGGCTTCCATCCCAGGCCAGTGTTTCACCGCCATTGATCGGTGTTACAGGATCGGTAACGATAAAGCCATCCAGCAATATCCTGCCGTGGGAAATCTCATCCCTCCATTGATTCTGTGTCAGATAGGAAAATCTGCCGGCCAGGTAGCACTCAAGGGAACTCTTTGATGGCAGCGGCAAAATTCTGGATGTGATGATTCGCTTCCGGGTCATGGCTGGCGGGCTTTCTTTTTGCTTCTTTTTCGATCGTGAGTTGGTGTGTCAAACAACTATTTTTATCGGTGCGATCTTCATCGTAAACTATTTTTTATTCTCCCTCCATAGCAGGAAAGCCAGCAGGGCCGGAATGATGACCCCGAAGACACTCAACCAGACCGGAACGTGAAATCCTGCCGCAATGACCTCGACCTGAAAAATAAGCCTCAGCAGTTGTGCGAAAGAGATGACAAGCAGAAGGATAACGACAATGGTTGTTACAGGCTTCACAGGCATTACTCCTTTCTTTGAAAAGATAATTCCAACGTGATACCACCACTTTCTAAACCGGGTAGAATCACATTATATCACTGCCAGGCGGTTCTGATTTTTACCTTCCGAAGATCCTTTACCAGCATGGGCGGCAGATCATCCTTTGTCTTTTGTTCAACGAGAATGCCTTTTTCTGCGATCCAGACTCTTCCCGGTTTTATATCACCAAAAATTACCATATTCTTGCTGCTCATTCGACAGGAATAGCTGATTCTCTCCGTTATGACACCATCGGTGGCACCCGAAGCGCCAAAGATAGCATCACAGATTGTTCCATCTTCCAGTTCAATCATCGATGCGGATGAAGAAGGACCCCTGGAAACATAAGGTGTCGGTAACGGTTCGGTAAGCTTAAGGACGAATCCCGTTGGTTTTTCTACGTCAGGTTTGGAGCCGCAGACAATAGTTGTTTTGTCCCGGGCGGCATAGCACGGGTCAAAAATCTCATTGCCTATCATACATCGCCAGGCATCTGACCGTTCAATAATAGTGGAATTGGTCCAGCAGGAACCTTCTCTTTTTTCTGTAGGAATTAATGGAATAAACCTGATGATCTTCGTTTTTGTAATTTTCTTTGATGAAAAGGCGTAAGAAGAGACTGGAACACATAAGAGGATCAAGATGACTATAAACAATGATAGACAAGCATTCCTTGACTTCAAATACAATGTTGTTCTCCTTGTTTAAAATACCGGCACATTGTATGATAATTATAGGTCAAACATCGACCAAGGTCAAAGAGAATAACAGAGGGGTATGACGAATACCGGCGTGATCATGTAACACGCTTTTAGCAAGAGAACCACGTCTTCTGATCTGTCTGGCGTTTACCCTGAGCTTGCCGAAGGGCCTACCCCTAAAATAATGAAGAACAAAAAGGCGGTTGAATAAAAATACTCCAACCGCTGAGAAATTGTGAAAGATCAATCAGCATGATTGATCTAGCAAAATATACCTTTCACAATTAATTAAGTGTTATGTCCGCGTAATCCGCCCTTAATCCGCAAGATTGGATTTAATCATCCCACGAATATTCGGAGTCATCTAAAGCAGGATTTCAATGTCCGTTGTCGGATACGCCATGCAGGGGTGTATATATCCAAAACTTCGATCGGATTTTCTCAGCTTTACGTCATTTGGCTGATATACCTTTCCCGAAAGCAGTTTGGTCCTGCAGAGACTGCATTCCCCTGAGCGGCACAAGGCGGGAATCACCATGCCCGCCCTCTCCAGAGATATCATAAGCGGCTCCCGGGCAGACGCGCTGATTGTCCTTTTCCCTTTTACCGCTACCTTGAAAACATCGTCGGCCTTTACATTTTCGGGCCAGCCGGGATACGCTGTTATATTTTTCAATGCACCCATGACTTCAACTTTTATCTTTCTTGACGGTATCTGCAGCTTTTCGAGTTCAGGAACACAAAATTGATACATGGCCGGTGGTCCGCATATAAAGAATGTCCAGTCAAGGCCATCCAACCTTTCCTTGATGAGATCAGCATTGATGAATCCCGCATGCCCGCAATAAGAGGATGTGGGTTCGGATACAATCAAATCCCAGGTGAAGTTCTTGTGGGCTGATGCAATTCTGTCAAGCTCGGTCCTGTATATTACATCGTCCTCCACCCTGCATCCGTAAAACAGGTGCAACCTGCGGTTCAGGTTTTTATCAGAAAGCTCCCGAATCATGCTCATGAAAGGAGTGATGCCGCTGCCGCCTGCGATCAATGCCAATTGATTGCCGTGAAAAAGCGGATTGTAATGGAAATTGCCAGACGGCGATGAACTGCTGATTTTATCACCTGGTTTCAACTCATTCAGCAGGTAATCAGAGACAAACCCGTCTTCCACCTTTCGGACCGTGATCTCATAATGGCCTATTTGCGTCGGAGAAGATGCAATGCTGTATGGCCTGCTTGTCCTGACCCCTCCCGCATCCACAAAAATATTAATATACTGTCCGGATTGAAACGGCGGCTGACAGCCACTTTCGTTTACAAGTTTAATGGATTTGGCGCTTGCCGTCTCCTGAGTCATTTCCGATACAGTCAGGTCAAGCCTTTGCGGGTGAAGTGCATCGATGATGCTTTTGACTTCCCCCTTTCTTGTCTGATAGTCAAAACCATATTTCTCAAGGATAGAACTCTCCTTCATGATTTCATGATATCCTTCAACTTTTTTGAATATTTCTTTTCGAGTCATTTTTCCTCTCCTCTATTGCTTTTTAAGAAGTCGTGAAACCTGCCTGGCGACAGAAGCGCCCGACTCAAGAGTCGGCTCAAAACCACCGGCGCCATTCCAAGCACCCGCGAAAAACAAACCCTGAATCATCGACTTTGAATCCACAAAGACGGCCGTCTCTCTTTTAAAGTGGTCCGTCCCATAAATCGAACCACCCGGATGGCCGAGATAGCGCATATGCGTAAGCGGTGTCGCCGGCTCCGCTTCCTCAAGATGCTTCCGGAGATCAGGGAAAACCGTTTCAGCAAGATTCAACAAATTCTCGGCAAAGCGGTATTTCGTGTCATAATATTTTGTAGATGGAACGCTCAGCCACGGCTGGCCATACTGAAGCGTAACAAGCGAGGCCTGACACGAACCCTGGGGTGAAAATTCAGGGTCATCCACGTCATAGCAGGTCATCATGGCAAATTCCGGTGCTTCCAGGGTTTTCATTGTTAAGTATACTGAATCGGGGCTCGTGGTCGCCTTGCCGATGAAGTTTGTCGCCTTCTCTATTCCAATATCCTCCGGATTGCAGTCGAACCCCATATAAAGAGTGAACGCGGATACTCCGATCGTTTTTGCATTGAGTGTCCTGAGCTCATCCGCGGGGCATTTATCCGCGCCGACCATATCAATTAATGTTGTTATCGGATCGGCGTTGGAAACAACAAACTTTGTTGATATCTCATCTCCGTCTTCCGTGAAAACGGATTTGATTTTGCCGTTGGCGACGTTAATCTTTTTTGCCGCGCAATTGAACCTTGTATCTCCGCCGAAATTGATGAAGGCGTCACATATTGCGTTGGACATTGCCTGCGACCCTCCCTTCATATGCCACGGTTTGAATTCGAGATACGCCCAGAGCATCATGGCAAGATCCATAAAACTGAGCCTGCTTGGCGGCTGTCCGGCATAGCTCCAGTATATGCTAACGATTTGCTGCAGGACGGGGTCTTTGAAGTATTCATCGAGAATGTCCTGGGAATCCTTTAGGGCCAGTTTGAAAAAGAGCGGATACTTCTCGGGGCTTGCCTCCGGGTCCTTCATATACAGCGCACTCACCATCTCCATGCAAAACGCATATAAAAGTTCAAAAAACTTTTTAATTCCTTCCTTCTCGGATGGAAAGCTTTCCATCAGTGCCTGTTCCGCCGCCGCTCTTTCAGCTTTCAGGTTGATATCCACTTTCCCGGGAATAACAAACCGGTAAAGGTTTTTCTGTTGTATGAACTTAATTTTGTCGACAACACCCAGATTGCTTAGAACGCCATGCAAAGGCCCTGGAAATTCCGGAAGACCAATTCCGCTCAACTGGTGAAGGGCCGTTTCAAATTCAAATCTACCCCTGATAAAGCTTGTAGCGCATCCGCCCGGAACATTATGTCTTTCCAGCAGCAGCGTCTTATGCCCGTTTTTGGCAAGACCGGCGGCAGCCGTGAGCCCGCCGTTTCCGGCGCCTATTACGATCACATCATAATCACTCATTGTTCCTCCTTGTTCTTACAGTTTTTTTATAGTGAAGGCTCTCCTTGACGGCTGCGGTACCGACGATCGAACCCATTTTGTTCATCGTCTCAATGATATAGAGATCAGAGTCCTCCTCAAGCAGGCCAACGCAGATGAATGAAGCCAAACCGTGTGTGAAGATCCACATTTTATTGAGCAAAGCATCCCGTTCTTTCTGGGTCATCCGCGAAAATCTTTCATCTTTTCTCATTTGCCGGCTGAGGTCCATCCGGAAATCATTTAAGAGATCCTTGAAATCGTTGTTTTCCATGAACAGGATCCGATAGAGCACCTTGTGATCTCTGGCAAAAAACGCTGCCCCCGTACCCATATTCAAGAACATATCATCTGTATAGCATTTGGAAACATAAGCCAGCATAAGCTCCCCTGCTTTACGCATCGCCTCTTGCTGAAGATCTTTCATGGAGGCAAAGTGGGAATAGACAGGCCTCGTGGATAGCCCCAGCTTTTGGGCGACATTTCTCGCTGTAAGAGATGTCATCCCTTCTCGCTGAACAATCGCAAAAGCCGTTTCGATGATTTCCTCTCTGGTAACACTATTTTTTGGAGCCACAGCATTTCCCTTTCATTTGATAGGCAACATTTGTTACGCAACATGTGTTACCTATCAAACAAATAAATAACTGTCAATCGTTATTTGGATATTGATGCTCTAATGGTTATCTTTTGATTGCCAAGACATCGTGAAAAGTTCTTTGACCATATTGAGGTGGTCTATGCTCTTCGGACAGAGAGCAGGGCTTTATAAGTGTAAAAGAGCGCCGGGTTGATGGTCACGCCGCAGCCTGTTTCTACGCCAGTGAGTCGAAGTAAACCATACGCCGCGTATTCCTGTCAAAGTTTGGCATTGCAAAGAAAATAAAAAAGGCTTACCAGCCTAATAAAACTATATATGCTATTGATATTACTTGGTACATGGAGTGAGAATTGAACCGACACAGACGCAGGCTCCGAGGGATCATAAGAGCAAAAAAGATGAGGATCACTTCATGTCTGCTGGATTCTGCTATCTTCGGAATATTATCTGGCCTGATAGGCACAAAAAAACGGCACAGTCATGTTGTTTTGTGCCTTATTCTATTTTTTAAAACGTATTTCTACATGGGTGTGTTCAGCGCCCGTTCGATTTTTGACGACTGAAGAAAGACGCAAGCATTGCGGGAACAAAATCGGACAGCCGGCGGGTAAGCAACCGGGAGAGTTTATTGGATAAACGGTGAGGGATAAGCCTGGATAAACCGAGATATAAAATCCGGTTGTGCAAACCGGGGACATACCGTTCTTTGCCGCGTATGAACGCCTTAACCCCTGACGACACGACTTCCTCAATACCCATGAAGGACATTTTAATGGGTATATAATCAGAGGGGACACCGGCATCGTCGATAAGGTGCGTTCTGGTGAAAGGCGGGTTGAGTGTCGATACCGTTACTTTGCTTCCTGCAGGAAGTTCTGCCCTGACCGCTTCAGTCAGGCTTTGCGTAAAGGCCTTGGTGGCGGCGTAAAGCCCGAGGGTCGGTACTGGCTGGAATGCCGAGACAGAAGAAATATTCAGAACCCCTCCATTATTGCGTTTGATCATGGCGGGAAGAAACAGCCGAATCATTTTGGCATAGGCCAGGCAGTTGAGTAGAATCATGCCGGACAGTCTTTCCAGGGGCATCTCCGAATACCGCCCGAACCAGCAGACTCCAGCGTTGTTTACCAGAACATGGACTTCGCTCACCTGCTCCATGATATTCTCATGTAACCGTTCGGGACCGTCAGATCCTGTAAGATCTGTGTAAAAGGTCCAGGTTTTTATCTGAAACGTATTTTGAAGCTCCGCAGCCCAGCTTTCAAGGTTCTTTTTCTGTGCGGGAAGATCCACCAAAACAATGTTTGCCCCCTGCCGCGCAAAACATTCCGACAATCCCCTGCCAATGCCCATGGCGGAGCCGGTGACCAGGACGTTTTTCCCCTTCAGTATCAGCGCCACATTAATCTCCTTTTATTTGTAAATCCTTGTTCGAATCGTTCACATACCGGGTTACGCCCGCAAATGGCCCGATGACTTCACATGGCGGACAAAATCCTCAAAGGCCTCTCGGGTCGTGTATTTGAAACGGTATCCCAGGTCCTTTTTGATCTTCGCGTTGCTCACGATCCACGGGTAACGAATCATGTTCAGGCAGGGACTCGGAAACTCGGTCATAAAGGACAAACGAAGACGCCACGCCAAATGGTTTAATGGCCACAAAAGCCTTGCTGGCATTTTCAGGGGATATCCGCCGAGGATACGGATCATTTCATCGAAGGTCATGGTCCCGTCCGCAGCCAGATTGTATATCCCTTTCTTTCTCTTCTTCAGCAGATGGTACATGATATCTACCAGATCATCTTCGTGGATGTACTGAAAGGGTGCCGTTTTGTCAGGAAGGATGCAGATCTTTTTGCACAGGTGCCGCGCCAGGGGGTTGGTGAACCCCGGCCCCACCACAAAACAGGGGCGGATTGTGGTCAGGAGGATGTCGGGATGCTCCTTTTCGAAACCCCTTATCCATGCCTCAATCTCCTTCTTGTTTTTGGCATATGTGAAATCGTCGTTGCCCCTCAGCGGGCTTTCCTCGACCAGGTATTTGGGATTATCGGGATGAAACCCGTAAGCGGTGCCCGAAGAACAATCCAGAATCTGTCCGACGCCATGGACGGCTGCCGCATTCATGACATTTTTTGTGCCATTCACATTGATGTCTTCCATCAAGGCTGTGTCGTGGATAGGAGGCAGGATATAAGCGGTGTGAATCACACAGTCTATCTTTCTTCCGTTGAATACCTCCTTAAGATCGGCCCTGACATCGCATTTGACAAATGACAACTTGGTTGAATGGAACGCGGGTGGTTTGATATCGATCCCGCATATGCTTTCAATTTCTTTTTTATTCTCAAAAAAAGAGACTATCTTTTGCCCGAAGTATCCTGAAACACCGGTAATCAGAATGTTCTTCATAAATCCCTTCACGCGATGTGTTCATTGATGAGCGCCAGCTTCTTGAGCGGAACCAAACCGAGAAGGGCCTGGACCTGTCTGGCGTCCCGGTAGCGTTTCTCCTGACCGTAATCCTTCATGTACCCGTAGCCGCCCAGCAACTGAACGCCATCGGTGACGACGTCGCAGGCAAGATCATGAACATGCAGCGTGGAAGCAATGCTGATCCAACCCCAGTCCCTGAGGTTTTCATCGATAGCTTTGCAGGTCTGGGTCACGCAAAGCTCTGCGGCCTTGGACTTGATCGCCATGTTGGCCAGAAGCATTCTCACTTCTGACCAGTTGATGACAGCTTTTCCTCCCTGTTCCCGCTCCTTTGTGTATTCAATGGCTTCCTTGAGGGAGCCCCTCATGATGCCCGCGTTAATGGCGGCAGTGGCCACATGCATGATTCTGGATGTCATATCAAAATACTTTTGTCCTTGTCCTTCCTCGCCGATGATCCGGGCGCTGACGTTGTCGAGGGCAATATCGACAATGGGACAGGCATGCAGTCCTAGGCTGAAGATGGGGTTGCTCTTCGTGACACCCTGATCATTGAGATTCACCAGGAAGAAGGAATAGGCCCTGCTGCCGGCAGTCCGGGCCGGCAGGACAGCCCATTTCGAGAAGTTGCCCAGAACGAGATAATCAAGCTTGCCGGTAATCGTATAGCCTTCACGTCCTGATGAAACCTGCGGCAGAATTGCTGCCTGACCGGGATCGGTGAATGACGGAAAGGAGATGAGATATTCCCGCGCGCTGTTTGCGGAGGGGTAGACCTTTTCCGCGATCTCTTCGGCACCGGCATTGAGAATGATTTGCTGGGACAGGGAGCTTGTCAGGATGATCAGGGAGTAGGATGCGTCCACCTCTGCGACGTGACCCAGCATCATGCACATGGCGCTGATCCCCTGGCCTATGCCTGAGAATTTTTCGGGCAGCATGATGCCGAGAAACCCCAGATCGAAAATCTTACGGAAGGCATCCTCAATGAGATTGACGTCAAGGGTGCCGAAGGGAAACCGGTCGTGCTCCTCGACATGCGGTTTGAGTTCCCCCCTGGAAAACGAGGTAATGAGCTCTTCAAACGGTTTCAGGTCTTTGTTCAATGCAGTCAGCATGGCGTCCTCCTTCACTATTCTTCAAAGAATGCTGCCTTGGGACTGGCAGTGGCGATAATGGATTTGAAAAGATTGATCCGGTTAAGCTGGTTGGTGCCCTCATAAATCTGGAGGAGTTTGGCGTCGCGCAGGATCTTCTCCGCGCCGTTGTCCTGTCTGAGACCTGTCTTACCCATAAGCTCAAGGGCCATCTGGCAGTTCCTGACTCCGAAATCCGTGCAGGAAAATTTTGCCATGGAAGCCAGGCCTGTCGTCAGGTGCTGGTCCCCGGGCTTTTGCCAGTCGATGTACCATTTACTCAAAAGCCAGGTGGCGAAGGATGTGTTGAGCAGAGGCGAAATAATCTTGCTGAAAAAGGGCAAGGGCGTATACTTCAGGTAGTAGTAAATCGGCTTCATCTGGAGGAGGTTATAGGTCCCCCGGTGCTGGTTGGCCAGGTTGGCCTCGTTATAGGCGAGCCTGCCAAGCCTGACATTGGCGTACATCTCGGCCAGTCTACACTGGACCCATTCGTAGCAGACCATGGGCTTACCATCGATCTCTGTCTCGTTCGCATACCGTAGGGCGGCCTCGAAGGCGCCGCGCGCTGCCCCGATGCCGAATGCTCCCACTCCCGCCCTGGAAAGGGAAAAGACATAATCGATGTGCTGCATGTTCATGTCGCGGGGAGACTTCTTCGTAAAGGATTTGATTGAATCGGCATCCACAGCCACCAGTTCGTCCGGGACAAAGCAGTCCTCGAAGTTGAGCACACTGGCCGGGCAGGCCCTCTGGCCCATCTTATTCTCGTGTCTGCCGAGGGAAAAACCTTTCATGCCCTGCTTCACCATCAAAGCCACCTTGGTATCTGCACCCCTTTTCAAGTCAGTGTATGCATAAACGACAGACCACTTCGAAAGGTGACCATTGGAGATAAAAACCTTGCTGCCATTAAGAAGGTATCCGCCGTTCACCTTTTTAGCCTGGCAGCCGAGCCTGCCCTTTGCCTCCAGCTCCACCTCTTCAACGTCTGTGCCGGCACCGGGTTCGGTAATGGCATAGGAAATGAGGCATGGATCACCCGCTTTCTCGCCTTCGGCCACCTCGCTTAGTACCTTTTTTATGACTTTGGTGTTGCATAGCATCATGCAGGCTGCCATGCCGAGATAATGCACACCGATCACATTGGAGATGCCGACACAGACCGATCCGATCTCCTCGAGGAAATAAGACAAGGAGGGCATGTTGTAGCCCTTTCCCCCGAAAAGTTTTGGTATCCACAGGGTGTAGAACCCCCATTCATTTGCCTTTTTCACCAGTTCCAAGGGAAAGTAATCCGGATCTTCGTGGGTCTTGCGATCGATTTCGAGGCACAGGGGCCTGGCAACCTCGTCATTAAACTTGCGTGCCAGCGCAACCACTTTCTCCGTTTCTTTGATTATGGCCTTGGGCATACGCGGCGCATAATAAAGCGCCAGGGTTTCATCCTCGAACCGGGGAAACCGCGATATATAGGATTTCACCTCCGATCTGTTCAGCATACCTCCTCCTTTCCCAATCATTATGTTTGCGTCGAAGATTTTCATTTCATCACAGGGTGCCGGGTAAACCGTTATGCTTCACTTCAACAAAGGGCGGGTCATCACCGGGCCTCTATTTTCTTCCTGTCACCCCAGGCTGATGACATTGGGTGCATCGGGCTGGAATTCATCCCGGAGAATTCTGTCGAGATTTTTTTCCGACGCGGTTTTGGGAATTTCAGATACAATCTGAAGATAGGAAGGAATCGAATTCTTCTCCAGGCTTTTTGCCAAAGCCGTCTGGATTTTCTTCGCATCGATGTCTGAGCTTCCATGGGCCGGGACGATGGCCGCCACGATGTCACTCTCGCCGGGGGCGCCGGTGCTGGAGGGAATGCCATAAACACAGACATCGTTCACTTCCGGAAGATCGGCCAGGGCCTTTTCGACGTATTCGGGAAGGATGAAATCCCCGTGACGCCGGAGCCCGCCACCCTTGCGGAAGTCAAAATATAACCAGCCTTCGGCGTCCCGGTGGCACATATCGCCCGTGCGCAGCCAGCCACCGCGGGTCTTTGCCGCCGATGCGTCTTTCTTGCCGTGGTATTCCACTTCCTCTTTCTTGGAGCCAACCATCCGGCAAATCAGTTCCCCGATTTCGCCGGGCTTGCACTCCGTGTCGTCTTCATGGACCACCTTCATTTCCATGATCCCTTCAATCGGTTTGCCGAAGGAACCAACGGGTCCGGTGCCCGGAGCGTTGTGGGCAAAGCCTCCCTCCACGGCGCCGTACCATTCGTGAATTTTGACCTGGAAGCGCTCTTCGAAATCCTTCCAGATCGGCAGGGGCGTGCCGGCGCTGAGGACCTTGCGGACGGGATTATTCCCGTCGTTATCTTTTTTCTTCTCACTGTAAATGCCCATCATCATGCCGCCCAGCAGGGAAAAGCTCGTTACACCGTACTTGCGGCAGATGTCCCATAGACGGCTCTTGGTGAATGACCGGCTGACAATGGCGGGAATGCCGAGAAGGAGCGCCGGGCTCAGGGTCACGGACTGGGCGTTGCCGTGCGACATGGACAGCCCGGTGTACAGAACATCATCATTGGTGTATTGCCAGATAAGCTGGGCAAGCAGCTTAAACATGGGAAGACGGTCGGACTTGACGACAACCCCCTTGGGATCTCCCGTGGTGCCCGAGGTATAGATGATCTCGAACGGTGAACGGGGATCGCGGTTGCGATCCGCGGGTGGATCTGCATTCGGGCCGTTCAGGAAAGCGGCCAGGTCCGGATACTGATCGCGGCGTGGCATTTCAAAGCCGGGTTTGTACAAGATTCCGATGACTTTCACCTGGGGAATTTCTTCCAGCGTTTTTATCACTTCCGGCGCATACTCGTTGCTGAAAATGATTCCTTTGGAATTGGAGTCCCGGACCTGGTAGGTAAGCTTGTTTCCTTTCGACCGCGGATCGATGGGAACAATAACGGCGCCGATCAGCGAAGCGGCCATCATGCAGTAAACAAATTCTGGATGATTCTTCATAACGACGCTGAACCGGTCGCCCCTGCCGATGCCGGCCTCCTTCATGGCCGTCGCCAGTTTACACCCTTTCTGAAAAATGTCCGCGTAGGTGACAGTTTCCTCGGGCCAATCGCCGTTTTCAAATGTCAGCACCCTGAAATCCGGTTTCTCTTCATATTTTGACTGAATCTCATAGGAAAATAATCCCTGTACCTTTTCTTCCTGCATAGCAACCTCCGTTATTGCGTTAAACGACTCATATGATGTTTTGTTTTTTCTTCAAGCCCGTTCGGGCTTTTCGATTCATGTTATTTCACTTTTTCCAGGATATGGATTCCCATCGCTGCCTCTTCCACACCAATGTTGCCTCCGCCGTTTTCCGCCAGTCCGATTCTGGCCCCGTCTACCTGCCGGTTTCCGGCATCGCCCCGGAGCTGGAGGACCAGCTCATGAATCTGGGAGAGGCCGGAAGCCCCGATGGGGTGCCCCTTGCATTCCAGGCCGCCACTGGTGTTGATCGGCATTTTCCCGCCCAATTTTGTGGCCCCGGATTCCGCAAACGGTCCACCTTCCCCCATGGGGCAAAAACCCATTGACTCCGTCTGATGGAGTTCTCCCCAGGATGTGGCATCATGGAGCTCGGCAAAGTCAATTTCTTCCGGGCCGATCCCCGCCGCATTGTAAGCCTTCTTAGACAGACGCTCTCCGATGTCCGGCGCATTGATATCACGGTCGGCGCCGCTGCCAAGTATCGATGCCCGGATCCGGACCGGCCGGGCGTTTACCAGTTTCTTGAGGTATTCTTTCGTGCAGACAACGGCTGCGGCAGCCCCATCGCCGACCGGGGCACACATTGCCCGCGTTAACGGGTAGGCGACCGCCTTGTCCGCCAGAACTTCCGCCATGGTCATCTTATGCTGATACTGGGCCAGGGGGTTGAGCGACCCATGGAAATGATTCTTGGCGCAGATCACCGCCAGCTGTTGCTGGGTTGAACCGAAACGGCTCATGTGCCACCGTGCGCCCAGCGCATAGGCATCCATGAAAATGCTGCGGCCTTCTCCGGGTGCCGACTGATCCTCCGGGAGCTTCACCGTGAAGGTTTTACTCAGTTCCATGATGTTATTAATGTGTTTTTCAAAGTTGCCCACATCCATGCACGTGGCATAAGCTCCCAGAGAAAGAGCCTTGTTCGGATTCGTAATCTTTTCAGAACCCACGGCCAGGGCCACATCGTACATGCCCGCCTTAATTCCCGTGCAGGCCATGTGCAATGCTGTCGACCCGCCTGCACAGGCGTTTTCCACGTTGGTGACGGGGATTGACCCGACGCCCATGTTCCGCATGACCACCTCCCCGCGGATGGAATGCTGGTTGTCAAACATTCCCCAGAAAGTGTTGGCAAAGAATACCGCCTCAATGTCCTCCGTCGCCAGTCCCGCATCCTTCAGGGCCAGTTCAATGGCTTCGTGCGCCATGGTCTGCACCGTCTGATCCGGATATTTTCCAAACCGGATCATCCCGACACCGATAATGTAAATGTTTTCCATCTTATCGATCCTTTCTCATGTTTTTCGGAATTATGTCTGCACCCGTGATCAATTCAATCATTTCACCCAGACGATTTTGGGAAACTCCCTCTCAACAACACGATCCGTCTGTACCGCCGGATAGCCGACAGCGATGATCTCCGCCACGGTTTCATAAGGCCAGATGATGCCCAGCCGTTCTTTGTATCTCTTCATTCTCGGATCCATGTTCAACGCGGAAGTGGCGAATCCCACGTAACAGGTGCCCAGGCCCAGGGAGTGTGCGGCCAGGACGATATTCTGGCCACAGACTCCGGTTCCGAAGGCCATGTCCGAAATGTATTGCTTATGACCAAGAATGAGAATGACTGTGGGGGCATTGAAGAAGACGCTTTGCGGCTCTTTCCTGTACTTGGGGGTCATCAGAGCCTGGATGGCCAGCATGGGACGCTGGTCGATGCCATCCGGCTTTAAGACAGCCAGCATATTTTTCAATAGAGTGCGTGGCAGGCTTTTGCCCTGGTAGAGTCTGGAAAAAGTATGGAGGAACTTCCTAGTTCCATCACTGATTTCGTCCATCAAAGCCCGGTCTTGAAGTACGGTGAATTTCCATCCCTGGCAGTTGCCCGCCGAAGGGGCAAACCTTCCTGCCTCCAGAATCCGGTGAAGCATATCATCAGGCACCTGGTCGGGCTTATAGATCCGCGTGGACCTCCGCTGATAGATCACCTTTTCCGTTTCGGTCAGCTGGGAGGCGATAGTACTGAACGAAGGCGCCTCTGCCGCCCGAAGGGGATTGGGATATCCGCCTCCCGTCTTTTTGGGGTAATCGAACTCATAATGCCAGCGGCCCTTTTCAACAAAATAGTAATGGGGGAAATGGAGGGCCTGATTCGGGCACACTGCTTCGCAGTCGCGGCAGGCCAGGCAGATTTTCCCGAAGTAAGGCATACCGACAAATGCCGGTTTTGAGCTGCCGCAGCGGATGCACCGTCTGGCTTCCGCCATGACCTGATCGGCATGAAGCGGGAGATGAACCTCCGTGCCGATGTTTTTGAACCGTTCGGCAACGGGCAGCAGCGGGGCGTGGCTGCGGGGAATTTTTTCGTATTCGTTAAAGGGCATGTCCTTGTATGAGATTTCCAGCTTTTCGCCGTCCGAGAGTTCTCTGCCCTGAACATAGGCATCGATAGCTTCAGCCGCTCTGCGTCCGGCGCCGATTGCCGCTGTAACGGTTGCCGGTCCCGAGACCGCATCGCCTCCGGCAAACACGCCTTTCATACCTGTGAAGCCATTGGAGCCGGCCTCGATGACTTTCTTTCCGTTGATCAGGCTGGTCAATCCTTCCGATGCGATAACCTGTCCGATCGCCGATATCACCACGTCCGCTTCCACCGTGAATTCACTTCCGGCAACAGGAACGGGCCGTGCCCTTCCCGAAGCGTCTTTTTCTCCGCTTTCCATCTTGATGCAGGTCACAGTGATGGATGTATTGTTTCTTTTTATCCCGACGGGGGCACAGAGAAACTGCAGGGTAATACCTTCCTCCTGCGTCTCGGCGACCTCTGTTTCATGGGCCGGCATGTCCTTTATCGTCCGCCTGTAAAGTACAGTAACGTTGGCGCCCATGCGCCTCAGGGAGCGGGCCGCATCAATGGCCGTATTGCCGCCGCCGACAACAATGACCTGCTTTCCCGGAAAATCGCTGCATCCCCGTGCGGCTTGCTTCAGAAATTCCAGCCCGGAATGGACAAGCTCTTCGTTTTCTCCGTCAATCCCGAGCTTGCTTGTGTCCTGGCAACCAATCGCCACGTAAACGGCCCTGAAGTCTTTCCGGAGATCTTCCAGCGATAAGGTTTTGCCCACTTCCGCGTTGCAGCGGATTTCGACGCCAAGATCGACGATCCTTTTTATTTCTTCATCCAGGACAGATTTGGGCAGCCGGTAGGAGGGGATGGCATATCGCAGCATACCTCCGGGCTGGGATTGGGATTCGAATATGGTAACGGGATGTCCGGCAAGCGACAGGTGGTAGGCGCAGGACAATCCGGAAGGTCCCGACCCGATGACCGCCACTTTGTTACCCGACAAAAGATTCTTTTTGGGGAAGCGGAGTTTTTTCTCTATGGCGTAATCGCCGATAAACCGCTCGACACTGTTGATGCTCAGGGATTCGTCGACAGCATTCCGGTTGCATCCCGATTCGCAGGGGTGGGGGCAGACCCTGCCCGTTGTGGCCGGCAGCGGGTTTGCTTCCGTGATGACCTTCCATGCGTCTTCAAAAGACCCGCCATGGGTGAGGAGATGGAGGTAACGCCGGACATCGATTCCGGCGGGGCATTGATGCTGGCAGGCCGGCTCCTGGTGAATGGATGGCTCTCGATCCTCCATCCCGATAGTCTGGGCAGGACATTGCTTGACGCACATGCCACAGCCGATGCACTTGTCCTCATCCAGGATAATGCTAAAGGGGCTTCCCTTAACGGGCGGATCACTGAGATAACTCCATTTGCTGTTTGTTGCCATTGGATAACTCTCCTTTCCAGCATTGAAAGATAAGCCATCGATCCCTGTTCACATGTTTATGTTGCCTGATTTTCTTGTGTATGCTTCAATATCAGGCGGGGTTGCCCAAAACAATATTGCCGAGGGGTCATTTCATTTGTGAGTTTCGGTCACCGGGGTGTCCTCTGTCCGGAGATCTCAGTGTTCCACGAGAGTAAAAAAAATATCGGATGAATGATACAGTTGAAATTCAGTAGGGTTTTCCGGCACAGTTGGACCACCGCATGGCGTCTGGCGATGGCGAACACTCATAGGCCCGTGACCGCTAATCACAATATATATGGCCTTTAATCATATTCTCTATTGTAGTAATAAATTGTATAGTATAAAAAACTTAACAGTATGTTGCTTCGTTGACGGATAAGTTGTTAGTATCGGACGGCTGACTTTCAGATGAGGCCTTTCCTGTGATGCGTTGTTCGAGGGTCCTCTTCAATTGTGAAGAAAGGGTGCTCCATCGATCGTTGCTTATGAAACAACCAATCGATCTCAGCAGAATTCATATCAAGTCAACAGACCGTCTGCAGCTTCGGCGGTCCATATACAGCATAAGAATACTGGCCGATTACGCAAAGAAGTTCAGCATCCCGGCCGAGGTGCTGTTGTATGGCAGCATGCTGAATACCAGTGACCTGACCGATCCCGAAATGTTCATCACCCCGCAGGAGGAACTGAAGATCTTCCGGAGAGCCATCTCTCTCATTCCCGACCCGAAGCTCGGGCTGGAAATAGGCAAACTGCACAATGCCAGCGCCATGAGTCGGGTTGCCATACCGGCCATGTTTTGTGAAACAGCCCTTGATGCATTTCGCATCATGTTCAAGTACATTGATCTCACACAGACCTATTGCCAATATGAACTGATCGTCAAAGACGATCTCGCCATGATGAGCTGCAGGGAACTGGTCGTGTTTGGCGATCTGAGGCGCTTCCTATGCGAGCGTGATTTGGCGTCCGCCTATACCCTGGCCTGCAATGCTTTGGGCGCTCCTTTCATTCTGAAAGGGATAACGCTGACGTATCCCCGGCCTGAATACGCCAGGACCTATCAGGATATGTTCCGCTGCCCGGTTACCTTCAATGCAGACAAATTTCAGATCATTTTCGATAAAAACTATTTGACCACCCGTTTGCCCCTCGCCAATGCCCTGACCAAAGACATGTATGAAAAAGAATGCAATTGTGCCTATGCGCGCCTGAATGAGAAAAAGTCGACTTTGGACAAGATACAAGAGGAACTGCTGTTTCCGCAGGCCGAGTCTCCCGGTTTCGATAAACTGGCCCGGAGGATGAACATGTCGACCCGAACGCTGAGGCGACACCTGTCCGCAGAAGGCATATCATTCAAAAATCTTTCCAATGAGATCCGGAAAAAGAAGGCTCTCGATCTCCTTGCTTCAACGAGTCTGCCGATAGAAAAAATTGCAACCGAGTTAGGTTATCAGAATGTGGCAAACTTCTATCATGCCTTCAAAGCCTGGACCGGTACTACACCCGGCAGCTATCGGAAGACCAATCCCTGACAGAACGGATCTGGATCCGCCTTCTTTTATCCACCCCCTCTGGAACATTTTTTTGAGGCAATTGGCGTCCCCATGATCTTATTGACATTCAAACAATTTATTATTAAACAAGATCATCCGGCATTTTTTAAATGCGTGCACTATGAGCACAAAACCTTCATCAGAAGGCCTTGAGAAGGCCATCATCAGCAATATCCAGCGGTTTTCCCTCCATGACGGACCGGGTATCCGGACAACTGTATTCCTCAAAGGCTGTCCCCTCCGGTGCATCTGGTGCCAGAACCCGGAAACCCTTTCAGCCAAACCCGAAATCTCCTTCAGGCATGAACGCTGCATCGGGTGCGGCTCGTGCCAGGCGGCATGCCAATGCGGGGCCATCATCCGGGGCAATGACCGGCGCATAGATTATTCGCGGTGCAACGCCTGCGGCGATTGCGCGAAGGCGTGCCCCGGCGGCGCCCTCACCCTTATCGGTGAGGAATGGAGGCCCAATGATCTTGCTGCCGAGCTTGCCATGGATATAGATTTTTTCCGGGAGTCCGGCGGCGGCGTCACCTTCTCCGGCGGCGAGCCTCTTATGTATCCTGCTTTTCTTGAGCAGGCCTGCCAGCTTCTCCACAAGCGGGGCATCACCGTTACGGTCGAAACATGCGGCTTTTTCGACAGGTCCCTCATGGATATGTTGGTACGGTCCGCTGATTTCATCTATTACGACCTGAAACACATGGACAGTGAAAAACACCGGGAGCTCACCGGCCGGGACAATTTGCGCATCCTCGATAACTTCTCCGCCCTCGCCACCACTCACGGCTGTCTCCAGCCGCGGATACCGGTCATACCCGGCATGAACGATAACATCGAAAACATCAGGCACTGCGCATCCTTCATTCTCTCAAAAGGAATCCGCACGATCCACTGCCTGCCCTATAATCCCCTCGTCAGGGACAAGCTCCCATGGATCAATACCAGTCAAAGGCCGCAGGTCATCGAGGCACAGGAGCGGGATAAAATGGAAGAACTGAAATCTCTTTTTCAGAAGGAGGGTGTCGATGCAATCGTGTACAGCTGAGAAAGCATACAACGAAAACGACAAAGGGGTAACCGAAAGAATAGCGGAGCTGAAAAAAGCCGTGACGGATTGCCGGCCCGGCATCTGCACGGAGCGCGCCCTTCTCTGGACGGAGTATTACCGCCAGCGGTCCAACAGGAAAAAACCGGCGCCTGTCGCCATTGCCGAGGCGCTTTCCGGCGTACTTGCAGCGAAGAGCGTCAGAATATACCCCCACGAACTCATCGTCGGCAATTACACATCGAAGCGCGTCGGCGGTTCCATTTTCCCCGAGCTCCACGGTATCCCGGTGCTCCTCGACCTCTTCACCTTCACCAGTAGAGAAACGAACCCCCTCGGGATATCGCCTAAAGAAAAACGAAAGCTCTTCCGGATCATCCCCTTCTGGCTCTTCCGCTTCCTGGGCTTCAGGGCTTTCCGTTCGCCGTTCGCCAAGGCGAGGTTCATTCTCGACCAGCTCAAGGCCCGATGGTACCTGATCAATGAATCCGGGGGCATATCCCACTTCGCCCCCGACTATGAAACGCTCCTCGCCATCGGTACGGATGGGTACAGGCACAAGGCATCCGGGCTTCAGGCAGGAACGAAACCGGGTTCGGGGGAATGGAATTTTTACGAAGGCGTAAAGATCATCTGCGAGGGTCTGGCACGCTTCGGCGAGCGGTATGCGGTCCTCGCCGAGGAGATGGCCTCGGCCGAGGAAGACAACGCACGCCGGCGGGAGCTGATGGAAATTGCCCATGTGTGCCGCCGGGTTCCCCGGTTCGGGGCCCGGACGTTCCGCGAGGCTCTCCAGTCACTCTTTTTCGCGCAGATCGCCCTGAACCTTGAGAGCCTCGACAACTCGGTGTGTCCCGGACGGATGGACCAATACCTGTATCCCTATTACAGCAGGGACCTGCAGTCGGGAAAACTGGACCGAGAATCGGCAAAGGAGATGCTTTCCTGCTTTTCCATAAAGATGTCCGAGATCATCCCGGTCTTTTCCCGCCACCTCACCAATTTCCACGGGGGGATGTTCAACGGCCAGGTAGTGACCGTAGGTGGGACCGACGGCGAAGGAAACGATTCCACCAACGAGCTCTCATATATCTTCCTGGAAATAATGAATGAGCTCAGGATGCGGCAGCCCAATTACCATGCCCGGGTGCACCGCGGTTCACCGGCGCAGTACCTCGCGTCGATCACGGCAATGCTGGCGGCGGGAAGCAATTCCCCCGCCCTCTACGGCGACGAGGCAATCGTTGCGTCCATGGTGAAACACGGCTACGATCCGTGCGACGCGAGGGACTACACCGGCGTGGGCTGCGTGGAGCCGGTTTCACAGGGCAAAAGCTTTTCGTCCACCGACGCGGCCATATTCAACGTTCCCGGTGTCCTTGAGATCGCCCTGAACAGGGGGAAGCGATTCGGGAAGATATTCAGATCCGGGGCGTCCACCCCGGGTCCGAAGTCCATGTCTTCCATGGATGATTTGCTATCAGCCTTCGAGACGCAGCTCCGCACTTTGTTGGGAAGTCTCGTCCGCGACCTGCGCGCAGTCGAAACGGCCAACCGGCTGTATCATCCCACGCCGCTGACCAGCATGCTGATCCGTGGGTGCCTCGAGAAAGGAAGCTGCAGCACAGCCGGCGGCGCCCTGTACAATTTCTCCGGCGTCCAGTGCGTGGCCCCGGCCGACACGGGAGATGCCCTTCGGGCAATTGAAAAGTCCGTATTCCAGGACAAGCGCTACACCCTCGATGAACTCGTTGAGATCCTAAAGAAGAATATTCCCGATGAAAAAGACAGGGCCTATCTCGCCGGCATCGTGAAATTCGGCAACGACAACATGGAGGCCGATCGCTGGACCCGGTATGTGGCAGATACCTTTGAGAAGGTGCTAACCTCAATGGGGAAGAATACCAGGGGCGGCGATTATGTGATGGGCCTATACTCAGTAACAGCCCACGAGTATTTTGGAAGGATTACGGGCGCCCTCCCCCATGGCCGGAGGAAAGGAGAGAGTTTTGCCTCCGGCATATCGCCGGAAAATGGAAAGGACCTCAGGGGGCCCACGGCGCTGCTGAATTCAGTGAACCGC
Source organism: uncultured Smithella sp. (assembly GCA_964394715.1). Classification (GTDB taxonomy): domain Bacteria; phylum Desulfobacterota; class Syntrophia; order Syntrophales; family Smithellaceae; genus UBA8904. The sequence continues at coordinate 2,979 of CAYMYR010000007.1, read as the reverse complement.
CTCGACACGACCAGGGTCGGGAACGGTCTGAATTTCAATCTGAAGTTCGACCCGCACACCCTGCGCGGTCCCGAGGGGGCCGGCGCCCTCCAGGCACTAATAAGGACCTATTTCTCACGGGGAGGCATGCAGGTCCAGATAAATGTGCTGGACCCCTCGGTGCTTATCGAAGCGAGGAACAATCCCTCCCTCTATCCGAACCTGCTGGTGCGGGTGTCAGGATATTCTGCCTACTTCAACGACCTGTCGCCGGCCATGAAGGACGAAATCATCAGGCGGAGCACACTGGTGGGCCGGTGATGGAGCGCCACTGATAAAGATATATCAAATGGATTGCGGCATTTGAAGACGTACATTCTTCAAGCCTCATCTGTCGTTGGACGGAGTTTCCCTGATATAAGATGTTAAGACAATCACAACTCATAACTTCTTTCTACTATACGTACGATGTTCTTCCTGTTAAGCGGTAAACGTCGCCCTTGATGAAGATATATGACTTCGAACGTAAATCGTGATAGTATTCCTCTCGAAATTAAGGTTAATTAAACAAAAATTCCACTCAGCATAATCAAAAAAAAGGAGGTCGATGATGGGCTTTGTCAAATCCAAGGAAGAGATGGCTTTCTATGAAGTGCCGCAAGTCGAATTTTATGGCGCGGAAATGTTAACCGTTTATTTTGAAACAAAACCGGAGGTCGTCGCACGGATGCTTCCCGCCCCTTTGAAGCCGGCCCTGATGCCGATCGGCGCGGCTTTTGTTGCCAATTACCCGCGGACGAATTTTGGCGTCGCTTATTTGGAGAGCGCCCTATTCTTGTTGACGGAATACGATGGCGTTGAGGGGGTTTATTGCCTCTCCATGCCTGTCACCAACGATATGGCTTTGGTCCTTGGTCGGGAGGTTTTCGGTTATCCTAAGAAAATTGCGAATATTTTGCTGAAGCAGGATGGCGATCGGCTCGAAGGATGGACGGAACGTCATGGCACGCGCTTTATGGAGATCAAAGCCACGATGACCGGAAAGTTCAACGATGAGGCCATCCAGCAGGTGCTGATGGAAAGACAGGCCACCCAGCCGGACACGGTTGTCTACAACTTCAAATATTTTCATGCGCCGGAGAGGAATGGTTTTGATTACAATCCCCGCCTGATGCGCGAAACGGTTCAAATGCGTCCCAAGTCCATGAAGATGGGACAGGCAGAAATGACTTTCCGTTCATCAAAACACGATTTTTGGGGCGATGTGGAAATCGTTCGAGTCTTAGGGGCTGTTTACACGGTAGGGGATAACACGATGATGCCGGGCGCCATTGTCGCGGAAGCGGACCCGCAAGCATTTGCTCCCTTTGGCTTCATGAAACTTGACGCCATGCGCCCGGATTAACGATCGCATGGATTCAAGTCCTAACCGTAAGGAGGACCAGCATGGATTACCTGGATCTGGATTTGAGTGTCACAGCAGAAGATATGGCACTCCGGCAGACGGCGCACAAATTTGCGGCGGAAGTCATGCGGCCGGTCGCGAAAAAATTGGACGGCATGAGCGCTGAAGAAGCGATAGCAAAAGATTCTCCATTGTGGGATTTCCTCAAAGCCGCCTTCGAGCAGGGGTATCACTGTTTCTACTTGCCATCTGAAGTCGGCGGAACAGGTCTGAGTCCTCTCCAGTCCCATATCGTGACCGAGGAGCTGGGATGGGGCAGCTTCGGTTTGACAGTACTTTTAAGCGTCATCAGCATGCCGTTTGCGCTCATCGCCGCAAGGGCGATGCTTACAGGCGACATGACCCTTGCCGAGAGCTTTGTAAGACCTTTCTGCGAATGTAAAGACGGCTCCATGCGCGGTTGCTGGGCCATAACTGAAGTTGAACACGGGTCGGACCTGATTGCCTGCGAAGAACAAATCTTTTGTAAACCGGACGTGCGCTGGAATGTCAAGGCTAGACAAGAGGGCGCGGAATGGGTCATCAATGGTCAAAAAGCAGCGTGGGTATCCGGCGGCACCATTGCCAATTACGCTCTCTTGTTTGCCGAGATGGATGCATCCAAAGGGATTGCCGGAGGCGGTGTGTTCTTCTGCCCTCTGGACATCACCGGTGTGACCAAGGGCAAGCCCCTCGAAAAAATGGGCCAGCGTGATTTGAACCAGGGCGAAATCTTTTTCGACAACGCTCGGATTCCAGCGGATTATCTCTTGTTCGGAGCGGACATGTTGATGTTCCTTCACAGCGCCATTTTGAGCAACGCCAACGCCGTCATGGGCAATATTGCCACAGGACTGGCCAGGGCGTCATTTGAAGAGGCGTTGAACTTTGCAAAGGTGCGAGTTCAGGGCGGTAAACCCATTGTCGAACACAATTCAGTCCGGCAGCGTCTGGCGGAGATGTTTGCAAAAGTCGAGACGTGCCGGGCCCTCTCCCGGACCGTCAGAGCCTATAATACGGCGCCGCCGAACGGCATCCCGGTTCTTGAATACAGTGTGGCGTCAAAGATTACCTGCACCCGGCTTGCTCTGGAGGTTGCTGACGAGGCCATTCAACTCTTCGGTGGCAACGGTGTTTGCAGAGAATATCTGCCAGAAAAGCTTTTCCGCGACGCACGGGCATCGCTTATAGAAGACGGCAACAATGAGATTCTTGCGATGACCGCCGGGAAAACCATTGCCGAAAGCTATCCGCGATCGAGATAAATCAAGTGACGTTGTCTAGACATATCGTTTTATCCTGATTTGGACCGTATGATTCTTTTAAGAAAGTCATATGGCCCAAATCAACGCTACATTTGGCATAGTAGTGTAATTCGAAGAATTGAGAATTCGGTGAGAGCATTCAGTTGTCATGGGGATTGCTTCCTTTCGATACATAATACTTAGCCTAGATGACTTACTTATAGTCACCCTTTTAAGTGGTAGACAGTGAATCAGACGGAGGGTGATCTTGAAAAATCGGTAATCGGATATTTTGTTACGTATAGCTTCCTG
>CAYMYR010000006.1:59300-67203 GCA_964394715.1 uncultured Smithella sp. | reverse complement strand
TGAATCCTTCAATATCGGAAAAAAAGATGGAAAGCATTTTTCGCTCACCGCCCAGATTCAGACGGTCGGGATGCTCGATGATCTGTTCAATGACATCAGGACTCAAATACTGCTTGAAGGCATTCTTGATGAACATCTTCTGCCGCCCTTCGGTGGTGTAATAGATCAGCCCCGCCGTGAAAAGTGTAACGGCAACACCCGTTTCCTGCACCACCAGCGGCATCCAGAATCCCAACCGGTGAGCCATCAGGCAAAGAACGACCGGCGCACCGATGAATAAAATATAGACGACAACACTTGGTAGAAAACCGGATGCCCTGGATGTTGCCAGTCCGGCCAGAAGAACCATGATCAGGGTAATGACAACAACAGAAATCGTGGGAACCCGACGGATAAAGTCACCAGCCAGCAGATTGTCCAGCATCGTGGCAGATATCTCCACACCCGGATAGACACCGGCAACCGGCGTGGGGCGAAGATCATAAAGGCCGGGCGCGGAAAAACCGAACAGAACGTGGGCGTCCCTGAACTCATCCGGCGAAACGGACGGCGCTTCGTTATTCTGCAGGCGCAGTTCACTCTGCATGATGGACGCAGCACTGTAGGATTTGTGGGTACCCGAAGGACCACGAAAATTGAGAACGGCCCTGCCCGCAGAATCTATCGGAATTTCCATTCCGTCCAAAATGAAACTTCCGTCAGTAATTTTTAAAGGCATATCGCGCCCACCGCCCAGATACCCGGCCAGCGCCAGGGACGGCAGAACCTTTCCATCAAAAACCTCAAAGAGCGCTATCCTGCGATAGACGCTGTCAAAATCGGGATTCAAATGGACATTGGCCAGACTGCCTGCGGCTCTTGCGATTTCCTGCACCGGAAACGAGGCACGTGGAAACGCTTCATGGCCAGTCCGGACGAGCCATTCATCAAGTCCCTGAATATTCAAGGATGGCACGGGCACCACCTCGGGCCATTTTTTCTCACTGCCTGATTTCCGGCTGAGAAAGACAGCGCCGACAAAATTGTCAAATTTTTGAATCTCGGAGGCCAGAGCCCTGTCGTCGGCCACACCGTATTTGGAAGGTTCGGTAAAAAGCACATCGAAGACCAGCGACTTTGCGCCGGCGCGCTGGCAAAAGCGGATGATCGTTCCGTAAACCTCACGGGGCCATGGCCAGGAAAGGCCGTTCTCCTGCCTGGCCCAGTCCAGGCTGCCCTGATCCAGCAGAATCACACGGATCTTTTGTGTAGCAGGTGACGGTCTTGCCATGAGGTTGACCCGCCAGTCCCAGGTCTTCGCTTCCCAGCGGTCCAGCCAACCGGGAGCGAAAAAAACGAAAGCAATCAAGGCTCCTATAACACCAGCCATGAGACCGTGATAGATTTTCGTTCCGCGGCCCTGCAGCATTTTATTTACATTCATTTTCCGGTCCCGGCCAGGATAGCATCTATAAGAGGTGTCCCACCGCTTTCATAAATCTGTTTTTTCGAACATCCGGCGTTTCAGTATCACCGACAGACTGAACGTTATTCTTCAAGGCGGCAATCCTGTTTTGCGGGGAAGGATGCGTCTTGGCAAAATCAGTCCCGCCCGGTTTGATCTGTTTGGCCATGATGTTCAGCATATCGGGAAGTGCGCGGGGATTGTAATTCAATCGTTTCATGATGGACAGTGCCGCAGCGTCTGCCTGATATTCATAAGACCGGGAATAGCCGTTGTTGATCATCGTATTGGTGATGTCGGTGATCACACCGCCAAACACATCATTTAACTGCGCGATTTCCTTTGACCCGAACGATTTCGCTCCTTCCCGGACCAAAACGGACAGGGCTTCCGTACGGCGCGCCTTTTTAATAGCACTCATACCATGTTTCAACTGGACATGTCCGATCTCATGAGCGACTACTGCGGCCAGTTCATCTTCCGTCCGGCAGCAGCGTATGAGCCCGCGGGTGATAAACACATGTCCGCCGGGTGTGGCAAAAGCATTAATGTCGTCGGAGTCAAGCACCAGGAAATGATAACCGGCAAACAGCTCGGGCATATCCGAAACTCTCGCCAGCGTCTGTCCCATCGTGTTCAGATACGTATTGGCCCCGTCATCATTCAACGGCCTGTATTTTGTCAGCACTATCGCACCGACGGTCCGTCCGATGTAGTATTCCTGTTCAGGTGTAAAATCTTCCAGGCTCTTCGAAACAGCCCTTGAACTCTTCCGGATTGATTCACCCTGCTGTCGGCTGATCGTTCCGGTTGCCTCACCCACCACTGTGGCCACCGTTGTTGCCTGTTCCACTGCGGCACATCCGATCATCAACGCGAGCATCACTAGCATCATCAAGAATTGCCAGAAATGTTTTTTCATGGTCTGCCTCCTTTGTTGCCGAGAACCAGACGGCCGTCTTCAACAAAATTCTCCATCTGCCGTGGAGAGATCCTGATGGTTTCCATGCGGTTGATCCATGCATAATCAAGATTCGCATTGTTTTTGCGGTATTCTTTTTCTACTTCTTCGCTGAATCCCTTGCCGGCAAGGGCAATCTCATCCTGGGAAACAGAGGTACCCGCACGGCTGCGTCCGGCCTTCAGGGCAGTCCGTTTGCCTGTCAGAGCGCTGTCATGCATCCATCCCTGTCCCCTCCCGTCCGAAACAGACACTCGCTTCCAGTCACCTTTTTCTTCAAGAACGGTCACCTGGTCCCCGTAGTAGGTTTTGGCAGTGATTTTGCCAAAATGTGACGGGGTGGCTCTCAGTTGTCCTTCCCGGACCTGGACAGTCATGATTTTCTGCGCCTCGGCCATCGTGTTCAACAACAACACTCCCAGCAGCGCAAAACAAATGATCAAGAATCTGTGTCGAAACATTTCAACCTCCTTTTTTAAGCCGGTCTTTATAGGTCTGCCGATTTAAAAATCCCTGCTGATTTTTCTGTTGCGAAGTTCCGCAAGCTTACCCCTGTTCCATCCTGAAATTTTGCTTAAATATTTGGTGAGCTTCGCGATGCCTTCGACATCAGAAGAACCGCAATAAACGCATTTTTCCTTCAGCCCACGGGCGGTTTTCCCGCAGGCCAGGCATGACGTGAATTCCGGCGTGAAGTCGATCTGCCGGCTCACTGACTCTTCAAAGACTCTCTTCACAAAACGAGCAAGCATCTCCACGCCCGGGTGAACATCGCCCAGTTGCAAATGGGTGATGACCTCACCGGCCAGATACTGATGAACTTTCCCCTCTTCCTGCACTCTTTGAAGCGATGTGATATCCGCCGCGGTATTCAGACAGGTAGAATTCGTGTAGTAAATGGATCCCTCGGCAATATCACCCAGGACATAACGCCCGGCCTCTGGAGAAAAATACTTCAGATCAAGCCTTGCAAATCGATAGGCCGTGGTCTCTGCGGGCGATTGTTCGAGGACAAACTTCATCCCAAACTCCGAGCTTAATCGGCCGGCTTCCCGATGAAGAAAACCAATAACCTTAAGGCCAAAGTCCATAGCCTGCTGAGATTCATGCAGCTCGCTGCCTGTAAATATTTTCACCAGTTCGTTCAGTCCAACAAGGCCAAAAATGTAATAAGCACGGTTCATTCTCAGAAGAGGGCTTCCGTCGGCGTTCATTGCCAGAACCGCCAGCGGTCCCTGCTCCGCGAAAGAAAGCAGCTTTTCCAAAAAATCTTTTTTCTGAATATGTGCCTGAACCGCGGTCGCCATCAATTTTTTCAATTGTTCAAACAACTTTGTTTCATGACCCTCCGCCTTATAGCCCAGACGGGGCAAATTCAGCGTCACACTCTGGATGGCCGCCTGACGCATCAGCCATGGCTTATCCCGCTCTCCTCTGGCGGATGCGTCTTTCATGAAAACATTATTGAAACAACCGGTCGTCAGGGCTTCGTCCGGACGTTCGAAGACAAAACAGGTATTTCCCTGGCAGCCCGCCACATCGCATGCCAGATTCAGCAGTTCATCGGCTCCGGGCTCACGCCAAAACCCTTCGGTGATATGCAGAAGCGGACGAGGCAAAATAAAAGGCTTGCCTGTCGCATCCCCTTTTTTGAAGACTTCGAAGATTGCCCGGGTAAAACGCCGCGCTTCGGAAGCATATTCGCGATAGGTTTTACCGGTGTGAAGTCCCTCGGGCCCGATGGCGGGAAGTTCCGCCCATGCATCCGGCATATCGTAATACAGATGAATATCGGTGTAGAGCGCTTGTCCGCCGCGCGTCGCGGCCAGTTGTGAAAATTCATAAACCAGCATCTGGGCAAACTGCCGGACTTCCCTGTCGCTCTTTTGGCACAAATAAGGCGCAAACGAAATATTCACCACATCCCAGCTGATGGTGCCGGTATAATGCCCCTGCAGGATGGCACTGAACCGAACCATGTGCGCAAGAAGTACCTCGGCATGTTTGGCGGGTTTGGCGGAATTGAGCGCGTGAGGCAGTTTCAGGCCGAAAAGTTTCAGGTACTCCAGAGACTGGCAGCAGCTGTAGGGGCGGTCGATGTAACCCAGTCCGTGAACGTGGAAATCACCCGCCGTGTGCCTGGCGCCCACATCGATGGAAAAAACATCATAGAGCGAAAATTCTCTTTTAATTCCCTCGGCAAAAAGCAGATTCGTGCCTTCGGGAGAATGAGGTGTATTGGCGTTTTCCTTGTTCTGATGCAGGATCAGGCGGCGGACATCATAGAGGGGAAATCCCAGACGACCATGCAGCCTTCTTTCCTTTTCCAGACCTTTTTCAATCAGCCTCGCGTTCACCAGCTCGCGAATCAGCGGCGTCGTTAAAAGACCGATGCCCGATGCCGCAATCTGTTGTTCGACATCCCTGGATATTTCGGCCGCCAGCAGATAATCAATGTCCGCTTCCCGTAAAAGTGCATCCACGATCCGCTGACGGTTCCACGGCGCGATCTCTTCGCCGGACGTACGGACAAACAAGGTCAAATCTGTTGTTTCGGATAAATCTGCCATATCAAACGTTTGTCGGTATGGTTTTTTCAATATTGCCCAGCGCTGCTTCCGCTGCCGCCGCCAGTTCTTCATCGTGGTCGTGGTTGAGCGCAAAGACACGGAAATGCCTGACACGAGCGGGAATAAAACGGTAAATTTCACCCAGCGGTTCAGGCGACGTCATACCTGTCACCGGGTTAAATATGTTGATTTGCTTGCCCGGCTCTGCGATCGGATTGAGGGGTCGCGGATCCTGCGTGGCCACATCCACCCGAAACGGCAGCTTTCTGAGCTTCGCAGGCAGACAGCTTCTGACTTTCACCTCGTAGTTCTCAGCACCCGGAAATTCCGTCCCGCGCTGAATCTGATCAACGGAAATTTCCGCAGCAAAAGACATTTTCCATTTCAGCTGGCGGGCATAGATTTTTTGCCATTCCTGTGCGAGCTTTCTTTTTTGCGTATTCCCGTGGGAAAGCCACTTCTGCACTTCACTGAACAGAGACCACTCATCGCACTGCAGATAGGCATCAAGATTCTCTATCGGATTGCCCGGATACATCAGGCGAAGCGTGTCTGAGAAAATTTCCTGCAGGTGCAGATCAAGCGCACGCGTCGTACGATGAAAATAAACATTGCTGTATAAATTGAGCCGCGCATTGAGAAAGCGCCTGAGGGCAGAAATGCCAGATTGATGCAGAGCAAGGCCGTCTTTGGTAAAAAAAGTGTAGTAGCGCAGGCGCGGCATGTCGACCATATCCAGGGAAAAGCCTGTCATGTATGCATCCCGCTGAACGTAGTCGAGATTGTCCACCGTATAAATGCCGGAGAAAAGCTGCCGGAGCCAGACAAGCCAGCGGGGCTGCTGCCGATCTTCATCATACCCGCCGGGCATCTTGATGAGATAAGCGACCTGCCGCGGATCCATCTTCTCGCCCCGGGCAAATGCTCCGGAAGGGCCTCGGGAAATCCGCGCAATCACCGCACCCAGTTTCCTGATGATGATCCGCCGGCCGATATCTTCATGGGTCAGTCCCCAGCAGCCCAGGTAATGTTCATCAAAAAAATGTCCGAACGGACCATGGCCGACATCGTGAAGCAGTCCCGCCAGGCGCAGCAATTCTTCCACATAATTGCTCGACGGCACATCCTTGCAGGTGTCTTTAAGGCTGGGGTATAGGTGGCGGGCGAATTCTCCCGCAACGTGCATGGTTCCCAGTGAATGCTGAAAGCGGGTATGCTCGGCCGCAGGGTACACCCATCGCGCGCTTTGCAGCTGATAAATACGTCGAAGCCTCTGCATCCAGGGGGAATCGATAATGTCCTTTTCCGTCTTCTCCGCAGGGCCGTCCTCCAGTGGTACCGTGAAAAAGGCATACGAGTGAATCGGATCGGCAATCAATGCCATCCCGGCATAGGATCTGGAAGGCAAATCTGATTTTTTCATGATGACATGTTTACAATATTATACCCTAAATATCAATTTCAATCATCAGCTGGTCATGAACCAGTCCGTAAATAAACATCGTCGGCCCGAATTTTTCAACTTGAATCCGGCATGAAGAAAAATGAAAGGAGAAGGTTTACGATTCATAAACCATGGAAAAAGCAAGACCCGGCGGGTTAAACCCGTCCGCACCTTGCTTTCAACCATGGACCTTGATCTTTATCCCTCTTTGGAGAGATGCTGTGTCGGAATTAGAAAAAGTGTCATTCCGGGTGTACGTGAGAAATCTTAATGTACTGTATTTATTGAAAACAAGATTTCTCGCTGCGCTCCGAAATGACACAAAAAGAATTGTGACAAAGTCTGCAGCGAAGGATTTTGCGGAGCTTTATCTTTCGCTTGAACCTTGACCCTTGTTCCTTGAACCTTATTCCTTGTTCCTAAAACGTCAGCGTCAATTTATTGAGTACAAGGAAATCATTGGACACGGAATTGCTGTCCGATTCGCCCCTGTAGTACTTTCCGGTAAAGAGATAACCTGCGCCCAGCATGTAGGACAGATTGTTGGTAATATTGTACGTTGCCGTTAAATCGACTTCATACCCGTAATCATTATAAATCCAGTTTGCGGTTGGTTTCTTGTCAGCATTGGCGTACGAAACAGATGCCATAATATCCAGTTTGTCGATGGGCTTCACGCCTCCCCTGATCTGAAAGAACCACGCATTGTACATCGGCCCCGCCTGTGCAGCTGCATTGTGACCGGCAACGGTACCCACCCAGTAGTTGAGGTCCTGATTCCACATAATGAGGCAGGGATTCCAGTCGCGCCCGCCATTGTTGCGAATCACATCCCCTTCGGCTTTCTCCGTCGTTCCTGGATCATCCCCTGAAGCATATGCGACTGTACCGCCCAGATAAAACCTTCCCAGGTCCGCCTGTGCGTCCAGCCACCCGGTCAGAGTGGACATCTGTATATCACGGCCCAGGGCGTCTTCTTCATAATCCCTGAGCTTTCCCATAAAGTAAACCACTTCCGACTGTAATTTCACAGGTCCGATCTGTGCCTTGAAGTAAGGCATGAAGTTATTATAGAGCGCACTGTATCCATTGTCCGGCGCCATTCCCGGTCTTTTGATGGCATCCCGTCCCAGGCCGAGCAGAATGCCGGCTTCAGCGTTCTTCCAGTTATAGCGGAAGGCCATGCAGTATTTATCGCCGTCCAGATCGGAAGCGGTTGCAGGATTAACCGCTGTACGGCTGTTTTCAGCCATTTTGACAATCTGGACGGTATACATCCAGTTGGGAGCGTGATAACTCCAGGCAATTTTCCCCCGTGGCATGGAAGTATCCATAAACACGGTACCCCATGCGCCATCGGTCATGTAACCCACTCTCCATCGTCCAACGGGTGAATCATACATAATGTATAGCCAGTCAAAGGCGATGTTTTCATTTTCAGCCCTTGTGCCCGCAGACAGGGTATCAAGCGCGGTTGCCGGAAC
>CAYMYR010000006.1:24253-59200 GCA_964394715.1 uncultured Smithella sp. | reverse complement strand
TTTCATTTTCAGCCCTTGTGCCCGCAGACAGGGTATCAAGCGCGGTTGCCGGAACAGACCTTCCCGCTCCCCAGGCCCGTTCCATGACATCAAAACGGGTTATCAGAGACAGGCCGGGGACAACGATCAGGTCCGCGTTGACACGCAAACGCTGAAAATAGAAAGCCGTGGAAGGACCATCGGTTGCTGTATTTTTCTTCAGTATTGTTTTATCCAGATACATTCCGCCCGCAAAAAATTCGCCGCCCACTTTTACATCAACAGCCTGAGCCGTTGCACTGAAGAGCAGGGTAAGCGCCAGCAAACAAAAAAGAATCCCGTATCTTTTCATCATTCTCTCCTTATCATGCTGATATAAATTATAGATAATGCTCTGATTGTTTTGCACCCCTTATCATATCCGGACGGGATTCGTCAAAAGAGAAAAGGTTTTTATCTAATAAAAAATTTAAACCAGATTACGAAATAGACAAAAAATGACATTCCTCATGTCCGAAATGACACAGAGAAACAATGAATCTCCCTATTGCGTAATCCGGGTTTAACTTTACCAATAAGCGCTTGCCTGGTTACAAAAAAAGCCCGGCAGGTTTCCCTGCCGGGCCTCTTCGTTGTAATCCTAACAAACTAACATTCTATAGCCTCACATCCCCTTCCGGGGATACAGCCTAGAAAGTCAGTGTCAGCTTGTTGATGACCAGAAAATCGTTCTGTACATCGTTTGCTGAACTGGTTCCCTTGAAATAATCACCCGTGAACAAATAACCCAATCCCAGCATATAGGACAGGTTGTTGGTGATCTTGTAAGTTCCGGTCAAATCCACTTCCCAGCCATAGCTGTTATAGAGCCATGCATCGGACGGTTTGATAACCGCGTGCGCATAAGCAACGGATGCCATAATGTCGATCTTGTCAATCGGACGGACACCGCCGCGAACCTGGTAGAAATAAGCATTGGCCATCGCCGTGTTAGCCGTACCGCCAGCACCATTGAGGTTTCCAGCCCACTGGTTACGATCAGAGTTCCACAAAATCAACATGGGGTTCCAGTCATAACCGCCGTCGATGACGCCCTGTTCCTGTCTCTCATGATGGGGATTCTGACCGGACAGGTAAGCGAAAGTACCACCGATGTAGAAACGGTCGAAATCTGCCATAACATCAACCCAGCCGTTCAGGACGCTGATCTGCCTGCGACCATCAGTCCCGCGATAAGCATCCCATGCATTGTCTCCCCAAACCCTGTTAATTCCGGCGCTCTCATAGTTATGGGTGCCGTATGCGTACATGATTTCACTCTGAACGGCAACGGGACCGAACTGGGCTTTGAAATAGGGAATTCCTACGTGGATCTGAATGGTGTCTTCAGCCGCCAGTGCCGCAAGACCCGGATGTTTGAGGGTGGCAATGCGGATGTACTTATACAGGAAACCGGCCTGACCGGTGTTCCAGGAGTATCTGGTGGCTAACGTGTAGAACGTATTGTCCGCGTCTGAAAGATCGCTGTTGCTGATCGCACCGACAACCGTCCCTCGGGGATAGCTCTGCTCGCCGCCGACACCCAAAATGCCCGAAGCGTTGAAAGCGGAGTTCTTGCCGGTCTGAGCGATGAAAGCCCAGGGACCCATCATGTAGACGTAACTGACTTTACCTGTCGGAATGGAATTATCTCCGAACACGGTACCCCACGCGCCATCGATCTGGTAGCCTGCGCTGATAATACCAATCGGTGAAACGTATGTGACATACGCCAGATCAAAAGCAATGTTCTCATTTTCTGCAATTGTGCCTGCAGATGAGACGTTCGCTGCATAGCCCTGCAAAACCGCATTGGGAGCAGTCCTGGAAGCACCCCATGATCTTTCCATGATGTCCGCACGGGTTGTCAACGTTAAACCGGGAGCGACAACAAATACCGTGTTCAGACGCAGTCTCTGGAAATAGAAAGCGGTGCTCGGTCCATGATCTTTCCAAAGGGTTGTTTTATCCTGATACAACCCTGCCGCGTAAAACTCGCCGCTGAACTTTAAATCAACGGCCATCGCTGACGTGCTGAAGGCTACGATCAGCCCCAGTGACAGCAAAACTAACCAAAATCTCTTCATTTTATCCTCCTGAATATCTAGAGTAAAAATTTTTCCGCCTTCTTCTTAAAACGGGCATTTCTCGAAAAAGGCCACCCCTAATCTTTTCTTTTAGTCCCGATATCTGCGACAAAAAACCTTACCGCAAAATATATTGTTGAATTTCTACCATTGGTTTATTATTTTTGTCAAGATTTTTCCTTAAAAAAACAAGCATAATAAACCTCTCCGGATTCTGTTTTATACCTAGCAACACAGATGCCATATTTCAAGAACGCCGGATAACACTCCTCCAAAAGCAGCTGACATTGGATTATGAGTCTCCATAACAGCCTTCCATAAGGAGAAGAATAAATTATATGTGATTGTATTCATTTACGATATCATCACTCGCTCATTAGCCATCTCCGGACAAAAAAAATTATTTATGTAATAATATTTACCACAGCAGCTTGTATAATAATTGCGTTTCAGCTTAAAAATCAATTTTCAAGTGAGCACTTGTGTTGTTTTTAACACACTATGATTGAAAATGTCATACAGGGTAGTAGTTAATTTTCATGTGGTCAACTCTTCAATATTCTGATAATAGTTGCAATCATAATTCGATAAACCGGAGGTTAGAATCATGGGAAAATCCAAAGACATAAAAAAAGACAGCAAGAAAAAGCCTGCAAAATCGCTTAAAGAAAAAAAAGAAGCAAAAAGAATGAAAAAAGCAGAGAAAGAATAAATATAGCTCATAGGTAATGGGTTATAGGTTATAGACTATTGGCTTGCGCCTCACATTCGAATGAAACTTGTTTCAGAAGGGTAGTTGATGAAAATTAAATTTCTCGGAGCTGCCAGAACAGTTACCGGCTCTTGTTTTGTTATTGAAACGAATCAAACACGTTTTGCTATAGACTGCGGAATGCATCAGGGTTCGGACCAGATTGAAAAACGCAACCTGGACGTCGCTCCTTATACCCCGGAACAGATTGAATTCTTCATCATTACGCACGCTCACATCGACCACTCAGGACTTCTGCCCCGCATGGTGCAGAATGGTTTTCATGGGTCCATCTATGCCACTGAACCCACTGGCGAGCTGCTCAAAATACTGCTTCTGGACAGTGCACATATCCAGGAAGTGGAAGCTGCCGGGAGAAACAAAAGGCTGCAGCGCTCGGGAATGAAAGCAGATGCTGCACCCCTTTATACGACAAAAGACGCCGAAGCCGTCATGCCCCTTGTGAAAACCCGGAAATACGATGAAATGTTCAGCCCGGCGCCAGGCATCAGTATCCGGTTTCAGGATGCAGGCCACATTCTGGGAGCATCCATCGTGGAACTCTTTATTGAAGAAAACGGGGAAATCGTAAAGCTTGTTTTTTCCGGCGATATCGGACGTCCCAATCAACTTCTGATGAAGGATCCGAGTTCTGTGCATCAGGCGGATTTTCTTTTCATGGAATCGACCTACGGAAACCGAAACCACAAAGGCGAACAGGAAAGCCTTGAAGAACTGGCCGAGGCAGTCCAATACAGTTACGCCAACGGGGAAAAGGTCGTCATTCCCGCGTTTGCCGTGGAAAGAACGCAGGAAATTCTCTATTCGCTTCATCTGCTGATGCGCAAAGGAAAGCTCCCCAAGGACATGCCGGTTTATCTGGACAGTCCGCTGGCCATCAAAGCCACAGAGATCTTCCGCCGCTTTAAGTCATACCTGGACAGTGAAACCCAGATCCTGATGAAAGCAGGAGAAGATCCCCTGCAACTGCCTAATTTGAAAATGTCCATCAGTACCGCGGACTCCATCCGGATCAATGAAACACAGGAACCGGCCATCATTATTTCGGCAAGCGGCATGTGCAATGCGGGACGCATCAAGCATCATCTGCGGCACAATCTGTGGCGCCCCGGCGCCAGCGTTGTCTTTGTCGGCTTCCAGGCAGAAGGCACTCCAGGCCGCAGGATCGTTGACGGCGCAAAGAAAATCCGAATTTTTAACGAAGACATTGCTGTTGCAGCCAAAGTGTTCACCATCAACGGTTTTTCCGCCCACGCCGGACAAAATCAGCTTCTGGACTGGCTCAGGGATTTCCAAACCACAGACATGCAGGTTTTTCTGGTTCATGGAGAACTTTCCGCACAGGAGACGCTTGCGTCCTTAATCCGGGATCAGTTCGGCCTGCCCGTAACCATACCGGAATACATGGAAGAAATCCTGCTGAAACCCGGCAGACAGTTCGAAGCAATCAAGGCCCCTGCAGCGGCATCCGTTCCGGTCAACCTGCCGCCGCTTCTGGCCGATTTAAAAACAAAACTGGATGATGTAAGCGGCAAGATGGGGAAATTGCGGTCCCTTTCAGCGCCTCAACAGGCCGAGATTGCCGAATTGCTCAAACAGGCCGCCCTGAACGTCGATAGGATAACAAAGCGGTCGTAGACAGCTTAGCTTTTAAAAATTCAGCGTCATCAAGCCGGGTGCAACCTTTTTCCCGGACGTGCTCAATCGTTTTCCTTTTTGTCCTGCTGTCTCATCTTTTGCGGTTTCTTCAATGAATCTCAGACAGTTATTAATATGCCCGATAAATTCATCGGCGGGGATCATTTCACCATAGGTGCGGGTGAAAGAATAAATGCACACATCCTCCTTTTTGACACTTTCAGCAATCTCTCTGGCAATGAGCAGGGCCTGTTGGGCTCTCTTTAAGGCTGTGGCCGTGGGCAGGGGGTTTAAATCCGTCAGGGCGACAGCATGACAAAAATAAATAGTAGGACGGTAGCTTTGCAGGGTAATGGCATCGTCGTGCGTTTTGGCCTTGACCATCAGCAGCTGTTCGGTAATTTCTCCTTGCCGGTCTTCGGTCACGTCGGGACGGCGAAAACCGATCTGCCAGTGAAGGTTGACCGAAACATCACCGGCAATATCGTGCCTGCACGCCAGGGATTTGCGCCGGTTGATGAAGATGTCCTCATCCTCTTTCAAAATTGCAGTGAGCAGGCGAACGCTGCCCAGCAGATAGGCGGAGCGGATGGCGGAGGGAGACACAGCAATTCCGTTTTCGAAAAGATCCTGCGCCGTAGCCAGGGAAGCATGAACACTATTTTTCAATGCCAGAATCCCTTTCTGATCTTTTGCAATACCCGGATCTGAGCGGCCGTGCCGCAGGGTCCGCATGGCCTGTGCCATGTGAAGGACGGCATATTCACAATAAAAATCTTCCGATTCGCATGAGCAGTTGGTTTCAATGAAACGTGCCTCTTTCATGGCCTGGCGGAACAGTCCGCTGGCGGCGTTGAAAGTGGGCGCATCAAGAGCCATATTGCGAAGGAGAATCATCCTCAGTGTCCTGGCGATCAGATCGGTCGGATTGATGGATAAAACGACCCGCAGGATTTCCAGTGCCTCGTTGAAACGCCGCCGGTAATAAAGCGTCTTGGCGATTTCCAGGCCTAAAAGGGAATTCTGGGGAAATTTGAAAAAGGCGGTGACAGCATTGGCCTCATCTTCAGCATCCTCTTTCCCGTCCTGGTCCGGAAGCCGCCAGAGCAACTGGTTGAGTTTTTCGATGGAAGCCGGCTGATTCTGCAGGATCGGATCGGCCAGCAGCTCGGAGACAAAATCAAAATACAGGGTGCTCCAGAAGGCCTCAATCCACCAGATGGCAAAGGATTCGCCGTTGAAAAGCGTTGTTTCTGTGGGTTCGGGGCAAAGCACCACGCGGATATCGTTGATCAGAACACACTGGCGGGCCATGTCGGATATGCGGATCACCGGGTCGTCGGGTAGCTTGGCATTTAAAAGAGGCAAAAGATGATTGTCGAGGTTTGTATATTCTCCAACAACGATTGCGATGGAAAGAAAACGGTTTTTGGTAGAATAAGGGGACAGCGCCCAGCGGATGGCCATCTGGTGTGCAAGCGATGTGGCGCTACGCAGGCACTGCTGGTATTGGATCAGGTTGTTTGACGGAGTCTCCTTGGGAAAATCGACGTATAGTGTTGTAATGTCATAGGCTCTCACTTTGCCCCACCGGCCGTAGGAAAAATGTCCGATCGATTGGTCGATGTAGGATTTCACGGTTTTCTTCAGCCAGCCCAGGATTTCATGATCAATGACGTCACCCCGGCTGTACAGCGCAAAACCAATCCTCGCTCCCTCCTGAAAATTTTCGGTCTGCCGGCCCTCGCGGCAGATGGCCAGCAATGTATCGTAATGCCAGTCAGCCGCAATATCCGGACGCTCATGACCAATCCAGAACGCCAGGCTTCTTAAAACGTTCTGTTTGTAAGCCGTATCCACAGGCTCTCTTTTGAGCCTGGTCAGCATGGAATTGGTCACCTTGGGCAGCGCGATTTGCTTTTCCGACAGAAGCGAGTTGATGCGCACAGTCAGCGCCCGTAAAGATAAATGGATTTTTAAAAGGTCTTCCCTTTTCTCCAGCAACTCTTCAAGTTCCATATGGCGCGGAGGTTTGAACATCGATGTCCGAAGATTCTGCTGCAGAAGCGTCTCGAACTTTTCCGGATCGGCGCTTTTGATGAGACCACAGCGTGCGGCGTACTGGATCACGGTGTCAACAATGAGTGAATTGTCCTTGTTTTGATAAAACATAATCCATGTTTCAGAAGAGGGAAAGGCTGCCACGAGGGCACTGATTGCTTTTTCTTTTTCCTGTGTCATTTTATCATCCTGTAATATTTAGCTAAATATTCTTTTTGTTATACATTTTACTAAAATCACACAACTCCTTCATCAAAAAGACATGAATTTGTTTTATCATAAAACGGTATTTTTAATAAAACATCACTAATTGTTGACATTCGTTTTGCATCTACATATACACTCAAAATCGGTTATGCAAGTCAAGAACATTTTTTAATCCCGCTGAGGCGGGATGAGCATTGATTTTCCGCAACGCGGTGCGAAATCGTAACATTCATATCATGCCTCGACAGCTTGCTGCGAGGTGATTAATCGGGGGAAAGGTAAGCCATGGAAAATTACAAATTGTTTATCGATGGGAAATTCGTGGATGCACAAAACGGCAGCACTTTTGAATCGATTGACCCCGGCACAGGGCTGCCGATTGCCACCGTAGCCAAAGCGGGCGTTGCCGATGCCGAAGCTGCAATCGCAGCGGCCCGCAGGGCATTTGACAGCGGCGTTTGGAGCGGCTTGACTCCTGCCGCCCGCATGGCGAAGATACAGGATTTTGCCGATCAGATTGCACAGCAGGGTCTGCGTCTGGCTGCAATAGAAAGTATGGATTCCGGACAGGTCATCAATCTGGCCAAGTACTGGCCGCTTTTGTGCTTTTCCGTTCTGCGCAACTTAAGCCTGGCGTCCACCACCAAGTTTCCCTGGCAGGAAGAAATTCCGGTGTCCGGTAACGTCTTCGCGCCCGGCCGTGACTACATCCGCCGGGAACCGATCGGTGTTTGCGTGGGCATCGTTCCCTGGAATTTCCCCCTTTATATGGGGATGTTTAAAATTGCTCCCGCCCTCATCATGGGCAATACGCTGGTTTTAAAACCCGCATCGGTGACGCCGTTGACCGCTGTCATCATCGCGGAGGCCGCCAAAGCCGCCGGCATCCCTGACGGCGTCATCAATGTCATTCCAGGGCCCGGTGGAGAGTTGGGCCGGATCCTGTGCACCCATAAGGATGTCGATAAAATATCCCTTACCGGTTCCACGGAAGTTGGCCGCGAAGTTATGAAAATGGCCGCCGACACCATCAAAAAAGTCACGCTGGAACTGGGCGGCAAATCCGCAAACATTATCCTCGATGATGCGGACATCGATCTGGCCGTTGAAGGTGCCTGCTTTGGAACGTTCTTTCATCAGGGGCAGGTCTGTGAATCCGGAACACGCGTGCTGGTGCATGCCAAAATCTACGACGAGTTTGTCGAAAAAATGAAAATGCGCGCGGAAGCCCTGCGTATCGGTTATCAGTTGGATCCCAACTCCCATCTCGGGCCGCTGGTCAGCCGCGAGCAGTTGACCACAGTCGATGGCTATGTGAAACTCGGCTGCGAGGAAGGTGCGCAACTGATTACCGGCGGCGAACCCGTGGTGGTGCCGGGACTGGAAGGCGGTTTTTATTACAAGCCCACCATTTTCGCCAAGGTCAAAAACAGCATGCGCATCGCTCAGGAGGAAATTTTCGGCCCGGTCGTGTGCGTGATCAAATACGAAAGCGATGAAGAAGCCGTCGCCATCGCAAACGATTCCATTTACGGTTTGGGCGGCGGTGTCTTCTCCGGCAATACGGCCCGGGCAGAGCGCATCGCGGCAGGCGTCCGCACCGGAACCATGTGGATCAACAACTACCACATCTTTGCCGATTTCTGCCCCTTCGGCGGCTACAAACAGTCCGGGGTGGGCCGCGACCTCGGCGTGGAATGCCTCCACAGCTACACACAAGTCAAGCGTGTCCACATCAATGCCATGGCCGATGCCAAAACCAACATGACCTGGCAGATCCTTTCAGACAACAAGAAAGTTGAGGGATTTTCCTATCTCTGTCCAACGGCGGTTGTGGCCGGACATGGATCGCTTGCATCGATCAATAAAATCGTTTCGGATCTGGGCTGCCGTCGTGTCCTGATCATTACAGATCCGGGTGTGCGAGCAGCCGGACTGGCCGATCTGGCCGCAAGCGCCTTGAGTGACCGGTATGCAGGCATGTTCGACAGGATCCCTTCTGATCCCGATCTGGAAGCCGTGGATGCGGCCACCGCATTTGCCCGTGAAATGAATGCCGACTGCCTGGTCAGTGTGGGGGGCGGCAGCGTCATCGATGCGACCAAGGGGGTTGCCGTTACCCTGAAGAACGGCGGCAAGGCCAACGATCACTTAAATCTCCTGACCTTGACCCAACCGCAGACGCCACATATCGCCATTCCCACGACATCAGGGACCGGCTCCGAAGTCACGAATGTTTCCGTTTTGACAAGTCACAGCGCCGGACGCAAGCTGTTTCTCGTAGACAAGTTTATCATGCCTAATGCAGCCATCCTGGATCCGCGCTTTACGATGTCGTTGCCGAAACGTATGACCGTGGCAACGGCGATGGATGCCATGACGCATGCAATTGAAGCCATGATGAGCACCATGTCCAACCGGATTTGCGACGCCCAGGCTTTGCAGGCCATCCGGCTGATCGCCGAAAATCTCCCGCTGGCGGTGGCTGACGGGAAAAATGAAAAAGCCAGGCTCAATATGCAGATCGCGGCAACCCTGGCGGGTTGGGCATTTACCGTTGCGCAGGTTGGGCTGGCGCATGCGATGGCCCATACACTTGGGACGTTGTTCCACTTGCCGCATGGCGAAGCTTGCGGAATTGTCCTGCCCAAGGTGATGCGCTATAATGTCGATCACGCAACCGAGGCGCTGGTGCAGGTAGCCCTGGCCCTGGGGGCGAAGAATGGCAAGGGAGGCCGTGAAGCGGCGCTGGAGGCGGCCGATGCCGTTGAGGCGCTGATGAAGAAAACCGGACATCCGCTGCAATTGAGGGAAGCCGGCGTAAAGGAAGACATGCTGGATATGGCTGCATTCCATGCCATTTGCGATACAGCGGCCATCTTCAATCCACGGCGGGTGAATGATCCGGGGGAAATCGCCGCGTTGTATAAGCAGGCATATTAAAAGAGCCATTTAGACTATAGACTGTTAGGGTTGGGGTTGGAAATGGCCATGGCCGTTTCCAGCCGGTTGAGGGGTGAAGGAACCAAAAGGTGCGGAATGCATCATTCCTATCCGATTCCAAGAAAGACAAGGCCAGCCTTGACCCTTCACTTGATTTCTGATACAGGTATCGGCACCGTTTTGGAAATAAGTGAAGTCGTTTAGTAAAAAAACATATCATTTTTTACGTTAATATACGGAGGCAGTTATGCAAAACGGTTACGCAGGCAAATTCCTACAGGTTGACTTGACCGCCGGCACTTGTTCCACCTTCACCATCGACGAGGAGCGTTTAAAGAAGTTTATCGGAGGCAGTTCTCTGGCGGCATCTCTGTATCTGGAACGCTTTGATCTGCACGCAGATCCTCTGTCACCTGAAAATCCGCTGATGCTGATCAACGGCCCCATGGTGGGCAGCGGTTTCCCGGGCAGCTCCCGCTTTGCGATGGCTTCCAAATCCCCTCAAACAGGCATCTGGGGCGAAGCGGCCTGCGGCGGAAACTTTGGCCCGGAACTGAAACGCGCGGGCTACGACGGAATCATCATCACCGGGAAAAGCCCGCATCCGGTCATTCTTTCGATCACCAACAACCAGGCTGAAATTGCATCCGCCGACCACCTATGGGGCAAAGATATCTACGAAACAACCAGTCTGCTGAAAGCGCCCGACAAGAACATCAAAGTAATGGCTATCGGCCCGGCCGGAGAAAACAAGGTCGTCTTTTCCGCCATCGCAAACGATAAGGCGCATTACATCGGCCGCACGGGCCTGGGCGCCGTGATGGGTTCCA
This sequence comes from uncultured Smithella sp., assembly GCA_964394715.1. GTDB lineage: Bacteria > Desulfobacterota > Syntrophia > Syntrophales > Smithellaceae > UBA8904. The sequence continues at coordinate 48,644 of CAYMYR010000006.1, read as the reverse complement.
AAAACCTCAAGGCCATTACCGCGCGGGGAAACCAGGCGCCCGGAAAAGCCGATGAAGTCAAGTACAAGGAGATGTTCAAGGCCGCCATTGCAGAAATCAAGGATTCCGCATTTGCCGAGTCTCTGCATCTGATGGGTTCAGACGCGGCTATGGACCTTGGCACCATGACGGGCGATGTTCCTTTTAAGAACTGGTCGAGCGCTGAAGATCCTGAAATCTCTTCCAAGCTGAGTGGTCCGACGCTTACGGAACATTACCTGACAAAAGCCCACGCCTGCTCAAACTGTCCGGTGGCCTGCAAAAGGATTGTTGCCGTGAAAGACGGGCCTTATCAGACGGAAGAAGGACCAGGACCGGAATATGAGACCTGCGGCACCTTCGGGACGCTGATCATGAACAGTGATCTCGCCGCCGTCATCAAGGCCAACGAACTGTGCAACCGTTACGGCATGGATACGATCAGCGCCGGTTCGGCCATTGCCGTGGCCATGGAGCTCTATGAAAAAGGAATCATCAACGCCGAAACGGCAGACGGCATGAAACTGGAGTGGGGCAACATGGAAACCGTGATGGAGCTGCTCGGCAAAATAGCACGCCGCGAAGGCCTTGGCGACATCCTCGCCCGCGGTTCGGTTTCCGCCGCCAGGCATTTCGGGTCGGATGCAGTGGACTCCGTTGCCCATGTCAAGGGGCTCGATCTGCCCATGCATGATCCCCGGGGATACCACGGAATGGGTCTTGCCTACATGATGTCCAACCGCGGCGCCTGTCACCTTCAGCACGCGGCGATGGGCATGGAGCAGGGAATGGTTTCGTGGCCGCAGCTTTTTGACATGAAAGAAGACTATGATGGCCAGACTTCAGTGGGAAAGGCCAGGATGGTTTTCAATGCGGAAAATTACGGCATTCTGGGCAACAGCCTTTCCATGTGCCATTATGTGCTTTACGCTGTGAAACCGGATACGGTTCGCGATGGCTTCAACGCCATCACCGGCTACAATTTTGATTTTAACGATCTGCTGGTCTGCGGTGCGCGCGATTGGACCCTGAAACGCGGAATCAATAATCTGCTGGGCATCACCGTCAAGGATGACGTTCTGCCCAAAAAGATACTGACCGCCATCAACGAGGGTGCAAGAGCCGGCTCCGTACCGGATATGCAACTGCTGAGGGATGAGTATTATGCCATCCGCGGTTTGACTGCCGACGGTATTGTCAGCGAAGAAAAACTTCTGGAGCTCGGGCTTCCGGAGTTAAGAGATAAACTTTACAAAAAATAAAAAAGGAGAATGGACAATGACTGCTTACAACGCTTTTACGCAGGAGTGGATGGACGCCTGGAAAGAAAAAATCAACAGTTCCAAAGAGTACAAAGAAATCGCCAAGGAATGGGAAGGAAGCGTTTCCATTACGGTCAATGCTGATCCGTCGAAAAATGTTCCGGAACCCGTGTACATGTTTACCGATTACTGGCATGGCGACGCGCTTGATTTTTTAATCTGCGACGAGGCAAAAGCGCAAACGGCAAAATTTATTATGATTGGTGATTATGCCCGCTGGAAACAGGTGGCAAAGAAAGAACTCGACCCGACCAAAGCCCTGATGCAGGGCAAGTTAAAATTGAAGGGCGATCTGACTTACGTGGTGCGCATGGTCAAAACCATCAACAAAGTCGTTGATCTTTTAACGGAAGTTCAAACCATCTTCCCCGACGGGGATTAAAAAACAAAGGAGACGGTGATGGCTTACGATCAGGATTTATCTTTTGTTTATTTCGGCCCTACAAAAATCGTTTTCGGCAATGGCTCGTCCACTTCGGAGCTGGATTCCGAAATGAGTGCCCTGGGCTGTTCGCGTGCGGTAATCGTTACGGATCCGGGCATCATCAAGGTGGGCATCCTGGAAAAAATCATTAAGGCCCTGGGGAACAAATGTGTCGGCGTTTTCAGCGACGTGCCGCAGGATTCGGGAATGGACGTTGTTGACCGGGCGGCGGCATTTGCCAGGGAGAAGGGCGCGGACATTATCATCAGTGTCGGCGGCGGCAGCGCGATTGATACGGCCAAGTGCATGTGTATTCTGCTGACCGAAGGTGGTTCACTTGCTGATTTTGAAGGAATCCAGCTTTTAACACGGCCGCAGATGCCGCATATCGTTATCCCTACTACCGCCGGAACGGGAAGTGAAGTTACCTGGGCCGCCGTCATTTACGATAAAAGCAAGGGACAGAAAATTTTGATTGTGGAGTCTTACAACGCCCCGCGTGCGGCTATTCTTGATCCTGTATTAACGGCCAAACTGCCGCCACTATTGACAGCTTCTACCGGTATGGACGCCATGACCCACGCTGTTGAGGCCATTTCTTCTGTACAGCGCGAACCGATTGCCGATGCAATGGGTCTGCATGCCATCAGACTTTTATATAAACATCTGCCACAATGCATCCAGAACGGCAGTGATCTTGCCGCCCGCGGGCAGGTGCAACTGGCCGCCACGATGGCGGGTTGGTCCTTCGGTAATGCGATGATCGGAATCGTTCACGCAATGGCGCATTCCATCGGAGCTGTCGCGCATGTGCCGCATGGTGTGGCCAACGGCATTCTGCTGCCTCATTGCATGGAATTCAATCTGCCCGATGCAGAAGATTATTACGCGGAAATAGCCCAGGCAATGGGCGTATATGAAAAGGGCAGTTCCACGAAACAGGCAGCCGAGGCCGCGGTGAAAGCCGTTTTTGATTTTACGAAAAAAATCGGCCACCCGCAAAAGCTTTCAGAATTTGGAGTGACGGAAGAAAACATCATTAAAGCGGCGGATATGAGTATGTCTGACGGCTCTATTGTCAACAATCCCCGTATGGTGGCGGATTCCGGTGAAGTTTTGGCAATTTACCGCAAAGCACTGTAAAGGGTGAGTAACTTTATGAACCTGAACATAACCAATCAAGCACAGGATGTCCCCTTTTCCTTCATGGTGCAGGACCTGCTGACCGGCAACATTGAAAAATCGGAGGCCAAATACGCAACCTATAAAAAAATGAACGGCATTGCCGCAATTGACCTGCCGGATATTGAAACGGCAATCAGCCTTCATTTCAAAAAAGGCTCCCTGGTGATTGAGCCCGGAGTAAGCCCGGACGCAGCGGTCGTCATCAGAACATCATCGGAGAACGTGATGGATTTAAACGCAATCAACATCCGCTGGGGCCTGCCGTATTACTTTGACGAAGCGGGGAAAAAAGTCCTGGGGTTGATATTTTCCGGCAAAATAAAAATCAAAGGCCTTTTAACGCATCCGATTCTCCTGACCCGCCTCACGATCATCATGTCGGTCATGTAGCCCAAAATGGCCATTCTAAAATCTGGAGCCCCCGGTTTTATGCCGGGGCTCCCTTCATTAAGACGAACCTCGTAAAATCTCATGATTCATCATGCAAAAAATAACGGGGCATCCCGATGGTACCCATGATGTTAACCACCGAAAAGCGATGATTGACGGATATTGGATTTTGTGCAAGACTTAACTCAATTGATCGAAAGGGTCTTTGAGCGCCTCGTAATAAACATGCGCGGACATAAAAAATTGACGGCCTGTGAATCCGAAAAACAGCAGGCTGCATGGTATAGAACATATCTGTTGATGAAAAGATTTTCCGTATCAGGCGCGTTGCGCCCCAGAATCATATTGATCGTTTCCCTGCTGATTGTCTTGTTGCATCAGACAACGTCAGCATCCGTTCCTTCGCCCGACAGCATGGGTGCGGTCAGCGCTTCCGTAATGAAGCTGGTTGCCTTCTGCAATACCCCCAAAGCAGGACTTGATCCCCGCGATGTCGCCGTTGTCATCGATTATGTCCTCAAATCCAAGCCCCTGAAAGAAATCACCCTTCCCGAAGTTGAAAATGCTCCCGGGGGCTATTTTGAATCCGACCTCCGGATCAGGCTCACCGATTTTCTGCAATACTCCTACAACAGCCAGATACCGGCGGCCCTGACAAGTCCGTCTTCCCTGAGGTATTCAAGATGGATAAACCGCACCGAAGAATTGAAAAAAATTACCAGCAGCTGGAAATTGCCGGGACCGGCAGACAATCCCCTGGTCATCCGGCAGTTACTGCGAAACGGCATCACCCCCGACCAGACAACGGGTGTTTATTATGAATACGATTTGAAAAGAACGCTGATCCTTCTCCATTACAAAGGCAGACGGGTGCTGATCACGATTGCGAAACAGGCCGATGTGTCCGACGTCGGCAAAAAAGGCTTCGTGCTGGGCCACGATGATGACTGGAATTACTACTATACCGGCGTACCCGGCGCAGCCAAACCAGGCCTGGGTTGGGTCAAGTCCTATATTTATGATTTTTTTGCATTAGGCGTCTATATCGATTCAGTCCCTTCCCCGTCCATGATCAGGTCGGGATATTTTCAATGGCTTCGCGCCGGCTGGTCCGGTGTGAATTTTGTCCAGCCGGAACACATCATTAAAGGGATGAAAAGACACGACAGGCATTCAAGAGCGATTCTGGAATCGCCAAACCTGCCTGCATCAAATGAAATCACTTCTGTTTATCAGAAACTTTCAGCCCTGCCCCGGAAAGACCTGGTGCAAAGATATGAAGCCCTGCAGAGAGCCCGCGACACCATGGCCATCCAGAAAGGTAAAATCAAACCCGGGGAGGCAACCAGACAGGAGTCATATGCCAACGTTTCCAGGGAACAAATCATCGAAGAACTAATGGTGGAATATCTGAAACTTGCCCTGGGCAAGCCGTCCCCGATCTCCCCAAACCTCATTACGGGTGTTTATTGATTTTTCTTTTCCCGATGACGGAAAACAAGCATGTAAGCTAAAATCATCTTACTCTTTGATAATCTCCGGGACAAACAGCGCACACACAATGAAAAAAAAGGGGCTGCGAACAATCGCAGCCCCTTTTCGAAGATGATTTAAATCAGGTTTCTAGAATGTAAATCCGGCATCAACCAATTCCATCGCGGACTTGTCGTTGGCTTTGATCGCCTCACAACGCGCCTTTACGGTGGTCACGATTTCGTTCATGAAGAATTTGGCCGAAGCAATTTTGCCCGCATAGAACGCGGCATCCGCATCTTCGCGCTGCAGACCTTTCTTCTTGCCGATGGTGGTCAGGCCTTTTTCCTCGTACATGGCGTTGAGTTTTTCATCTGCAATCGCAGCCCCTTCAAGCAGCAGATTGCCGACAACCATGTCGCCAAACAGCTCAAGATATTTGCAGGCGTTGTAGATGGGGGCGATGAAATCGCCGCCTTTGCCGGCTGCGGCGAAGAACATGGCCACTTCGAAGCAGGCATTGGAGGCTTCTTCGAGGGTGGCGGCCGCCTTGGCAAGTTCGGGAATATTCTTGCACTTGGCAATCGTCTTTTGAACGGTACCGGCCATATTCATAACGTTTGCGCCTTTGCGCTGTCCCAGCTTGCGTCCGACGAAATCGAGCGCCTGAATGCCGTTGGTGCCTTCATAAATGCAGGCGATTTTTTCATCGCGCAGGAATTGCTCCACGGGGTATTCCGCGCAATAGCCGTATCCACCGTAAACATCCATAGCCAAAGAGCAGATCAGCAGGCCTTTATCCGTCGAATAAGCCTTGACGATCGGAGTTAAAAGTTCGAGATAGCCTTCCCAGTTGGCCTTTTCCGCTTCTGAGCTTGCGATTTTGCTCATGTCCATGCAATAAGCACTGAAATAGGCCAAAGCACGGATGCCTTCGGCATGGGACTTCATCCACATTAATTTTTTGCGGACATCAGGATGATTGATGATGGTAACGGCTTTTGCATTGGGGTTTTTCATTTCCCAGACCGGGGTACTCTGGACACGCTCTTTGGCATAAGCCACAGCATGCTGAAAAGCGGCCGATCCAATAGCGACACCCTGCATACCGACGCCGAGGCGTGCTTCATTCATCATCTGGAACATGATCTTGATGCCGGAGCGTTCCTCACCGAGCAGTTCGCCGATGCACTTTCCGTCTTCGCCGAAGTTCAATGTGCAGGTGGCGTTGCCGTGGATGCCCATCTTATGCTCAATGCCGCCGCAATTTACATCGTTGGGCTCGCCCAGGGAGCCATCGTCATTGACGCGGACTTTCGGAACGATGAAAATGGAAATTCCCTTGGTTCCGGCCGGATCGCCTTCAATACGCGCCAGAACGGGGTGAATAATGTTCGGGGTCAGATCATGGTCACCTGCCGAAATGAAGCATTTGGTGCCGGTGATCAGGAACTTCCCATCGGGAAGGCGTTTGGCCGTCGTCTTCAGGGCGCCAACATCCGATCCCGCACCCGGTTCTGTCAGGCACATCGTGCCGGTCCATTCGCCGGAAAAACATTTTTCCATGTATTTTTTCTTCTGTTCTTCGTTGCCGTAAACATTGATCAAATTGGCAGCTCCGTGAGTCAGGCCGGGATACATAACGAAAGCATAGTTGGCTGCGCAGAACAATTCCGAAACCGCGTAACCCGCAGTGTGCGGCAATCCCTGGCCACCGACATCGGGAGAATCCATCGGATTAATCCAGCCGGCTTCGCAATATTTTTTAAACGGCTCACGGAAACACTTGGGCACGGTTACTTTTCCGTCTTTGATATGACAGCCTTCTTCATCTCCTTCTTTTAAAGTCGGGAAAATTGAAGTGACCGCCATCTTTTCAGCTTCGCTTAGAATCATCAGAATATCATCCTTGGAATACCCTCCATAAGCTTCTGATGCAAAAATTTTCTCCATTCCAAATTGTTCGAAAAGAAGAAACTGCTGATCTTTCGTGTTTACCAATAAATTGCCCATAACTGACTCCCTTCTTAAAATAGTTTAATATGTTGAACGATAACAAACGTCCGTTTACTTCTGTTTTTGCCCGGCTAAAGAAGTGCTGCAGCAATAGCTGAGTGTACCGATGATGTGACTATAATTCCAATTTTGACTGAAAGTCAATCAAAATAATAAAAAAGACCGCTTTCATGATGATTTATCAAAAAAGCAGAATCCGGATGCCCGCCATTTATTCATCCCTATGATATTCATAGTATTTTGCTATTTTGACCAACGCCCGGACCGCTCTGGGAAGCCCTTCGTAAACGGGAATGCCGGCGGACATCAGAATATGATTAAAGACGGGAATCCATCTTCTTGTTTCTTCTGAAGCCTCGTACTGACGCCATACCACCATCATCGGTTTTCCATTAACTCGCTTTTGCCCTTCGCCGGCGAGGTAAGAAGCAATGGTTTTCAGGTAGGCACCTCCGGGCTCTTTTTTGAACAACCAGTCAAAGGGAACAGAGATGATAAAATTATCGATTTCACCGCTTCGGGAGACGAGCTCCAGCACTTCCCCCATAAGCGTCAGGCGAACAAAGGCCACTGCGGCATCGATCGGGTTGCGGATCATCGCGCCCGCAGGCGGAATCAGTTTTCTCAATTCCCGCATGAGGTGCTCTGAAAGGGCAGGGAGCTCCAGGTTTGCCTGTGCGCAATTATCCGCAACCGATACACCTATGCCTCCGCCGAATCCCAAAACTGCAGTTTTCCTGCCGTGCACTCTGCCAAGGCGATGAAACGCCTGCGTGACATCCGCCATTTCCTCGAGGGATTCAACTGAAACAGCTCCGCTCTGCCGGAAAAAGGCGTTCCAGATCTTCTCCCCGCCGGCCAGGGAACCCGTGTGGGAAGCCACGGCCCTGGCCCCCGATTCCGTCAATCCGCTTTTGTAAATAATCACAGGCTTTTTGCGATTGATCCGGGTCACCAGATCCAGCAGGAGACGTCCATCCTTTACCCCTTCCAGATACATCGTGATGATGCCGGTTTCCTCATCGTGGGCCAGATAATCCAGCAGATCCGTGCTATCCAAGGTCAGGGCATTGCCGTAACTGATGGACTTGCTGAAAAATATTTTATATTGATCGGTCAGATAATTTGAAAAATCCTGCGCATTCCCTCCGCTCTGGCTGATCAGGGAAACCGGTCCGCTTTCCGTCGAGGCGTTTTCCCATGTCAGCATCCGCATCCGGGGAATGTAAAATCCCATGCAGTTCGGACCGATCACCCGCAGACCTCCCTCAACAGCAATCTTTTCAATTTCCTGCTGGAGCCGGATCCCGTCCTCTTCTCCTGTTTCCTTGAAACCGGAGCTGAAAATGTGGATGTTCCGGTTGCCCGTGGCAACGCATTCTCGCAGGACGTCGGGAACCAGATGTCCGGGAACCGAGATAATGACCAGATCCACAGGCCCGGGCAAAGCAGACAAATTGGGATACGCCTTCAAACCGTCAATTTCCTGAAGCCTTGGATTGACGGGGTACAGCTTTCCCCGGTAACCAAAATTTTTCATGCAGCCGAACATTCCCGAAAACCCGCCTTCAGACGGGCTTGATGCGCCCACTACGGCAACGGATTTCGCATGGGCCATGACGTCAAGCGCGGCACGTATCCCGGCTGACCGTTTTTGAGACAAGCTTTTGCCGGCCCTTCCGGCTGCTCTCGGAACCTTACGTTCATCGAGCACCACCAGGGCATCCACAGCCACCACCTTCCCCTTCGGAGTAACCATCAATGGATTGATATCCACTTCCCTGATATCAGGACGTTCGATCCCCAGCTTCGCGAGCCCCAGCAAAACATCGACCAGCTGATCGATATTTGCCGGCGCTTCACCCCGGAAACCGCCCAGGAGCTTTCGGGACGAAATTTCTTTAATCATGCGCCGGGCTTCTGCGTCATCAAAAGGCGCTATCCGGAATACCGTATCGGCCAGCACCTCCGTAAAGATGCCTCCGAGTCCGAACATGACCATCGGGCCAAACTGCGCGTCCCTGAACAGGCCGGCAACGAGCTCCCTCCTTCCCTGAATGAACGGGGAAATCAGGCATCCTTCCCAATCATCACCCGCCAATGCTTTGATGGCGCGAAAAGCCTCACGGATCTCGCCTGCGGATTTCAGGTCTGTTTTTACCAGTCCGCGCTCTGTTTTATGAAGGAGTTTTGCTCCGTGTCCCTTGGCAACAACCGGGAAACCGATTTTCTGCGCATAGGCAACCGCTTCCTTTTCATTCACAACCACCCTGTCTTTAACAACCGGAACGCCATATCTGCTTAACAGCTTTCTGGATTCCGATTCGGTCATCGATAACCGCCCTTCTTTTCTCATCCGCATGATCAGCCTGTCCGTGCCCGTCATCTTCCTCTTTTCCTCCGCTCTTATATGCCGAGATTACCTCTGCGATCGGCTTACTTAATGGATAACTATAACTACAACGAGCAAGAACCGTCAACCTGTAAAAGGAAATCTTTTGTAATAATATATTGACTCCCGGGTTTATTCTTCCTATAATTCACAACACTTATTTTAATTATCCTGCTGTAGTTCCTTTCAACCCTGCGGAGTGGGATTTTAAACCCGCGAAAAGGAGGAATTCATGTTTGATTTTTCTCTATCCCCCGCCCTGGCCTGGGCTTTAGTCGGTCTCGTTCTTCTGATTGCAGAACTGGCAACAGTCAGTTTTATCCTGTGTTTTATAGGGATGGGCGCCTTGATTGTTGCCGCAACAACATGGATCGGACTTACACCTTCATTCAGCAGCCAATTAATCGTCTTTTCGGCATCGTCTCTGGCATTGCTTTTCCTGCTGCGCAAAACAGCAAAAAAGCTTTTTGCGGGGCATGCCGATGTGCCACCTGATTATGCAGGGCAAAAGGTGGATGTCGTCAAACCGATCCCCGCCGGTGGTGAAGGAACCGTCCGATACCGGGGCTCGGACTGGATCGCGTTCAGCGATACCAACCGCACCATCCCCGAAGGGGCTACTGTGCAGATTGAAACAATCGAAGGCATTCGTGTTAAGGTCAAACTTATCGAATAAAACATAAGGAGGGATCACCATGGAAGTTGTTCTGCTTGTGCTGGCCGCGCTGGCCGTGATTATCATCGCCAAGGGGGTTTGTATTGTTCCGCAACAAAGTGCCTACGTCATTGAACGGCTGGGGAAATTTGACCGGGTGCTCAACGCAGGCATCAGTTACATTATTCCATTCATCGACCGGAAGGCTTACGTGCATACGCTCAAAGAACAGGCCCTGGACATCCCCGAACAGATTTGCATCACACGCGACAACGTTCAGGTGGGCGTAGACGGCGTCATTTTCATTCAGGTCTTCGATCCGCAGATGGCTTCCTATGGAATCAGCAACTATGTGTTTGCCATTGTGCAGCTTGCACAGACCACCATGAGAAGCGAGGTCGGCAAGATTGACCTGGACAAAACCTTTGAGGAAAGAACCGCCATAAATTCAGCGATTGTTACAGCCATCAACGATGCTTCCAGAACCTGGGGCGTCAAAATCCTCCGTTATGAGGTCAAGAACATCCGGCCCCCGGAGAACGTTCTGAACGCCATGGAAAAACAGATGCAGGCCGAACGGGAAAAAAGAGCGGTCATTCTGGAATCGGAAGGCCAAAAGCAATCGGCAGTCAACGTGGCCGAAGGCCAGAAACAGAAAGTGGTGCTGGAATCGGAAGCCGCACAGCAGAAGCAGATCAATGAAGCCAACGGCCAGGCGGAAGCGATCCGTGCCATCGCCAATGCAACGGCAGACGGACTGAAAGCGGTCGCGGGAGCGGTTCAGACCCAGGGCGGGATGGAAGCGATACAGCTTCGGGTGGCGGAGAAACTGGTCGAGCAGTTCGGTCACCTGGCAAAGCAGGGAAATACGATGATTCTGCCGGCCAACTTCGGAGACATTTCTTCGCTCATCGCCACGGCCATGACTGTGGTAAAACAGACAAAATAAATTCCTTCAGGCGGGCGGAATCCTTCCGCCCGCTTTTTTTATGCAGGGAAATCTCGTCATTCTGCTTCGCACCCCGGGTCAAAGGTGTTTATTTTTTCCGCCGATTGTGTTTAGATAAAGCATCTGCGGAAAGGTCCCTGACGCGGCGGAGCAGCCAATGAAACTGGAAAAAAAATCAAAAAAAGAACTGATCGATCTGGTGAATCATCTGCGTGCACCGTTATCCATCAGCGATCCCCGCCAGGTGAAAGGCCCGTCGGAAAAAGACCTTTATAAAATTCTGGCCTACAGCTCACAGGTGGGCTGCTATATTTTGCAGAACAGGCGGTTTCAGTTCGTCAATTCCCATTTCCTGGAATATACGGGCTATCCGGAAGAAAAGATGTACAAAATGAATCCGTCTTCTCTGATTCTGCCGGAAGACCGGCGGAAAACGGCCAAAAACGCCATCATGATGCTCAAGCAGGAGCGCTTTTCCCCTTACGAATTTCGAATTGTCACAAAAGACGGCCAGATTAAATGGATCATGGAAACCGTCATGTCCATTACCTACAAGGGCAAGCGGGCCATTCTCGGCAATTCCATGGATATCACCGAGCGCAAAGAGGCGAGCCGTAGACTCGAGGAGCTCGAGGCCCTGGAATCCTCCATTCTTGACGCAATTCCCCAGGCGGTTGTCGGCCTGCACCAGCGGCGCATTAACTTCGCCAATCACGCGGTGAAAGTCATCTTCGGATGGCATCGCGAGGAGCTGATCGGCAAGAGCATCACCATGATCTACCGCAACGCAAAAGAGGCGGAAGTCATCGGCGATCTCTTTTATTCCAGGCTGGAAAACCAGCGGACGTATGAAATGGAGTTTCCCTGCCTGCGCAAGGACGGGCAGGAAATCATCTGCCGGATCAAAGCGTCCCGTATCGGGGAAAAGCTGCGCGAAAAACGCATTGTGGTCACGTATGAAGATATTACAACGGAAAAAAAGGTACAGGAAGACCTGGAACGGTCGCGCCAGGAACTGCGCAACCTCTCCATTCACCTTCAGTCGGTGCGCGAGGAAGAAAGAACCCTTGTTGCGCGAAAGATTCACGACGAACTGGGGCAAGCACTGACTGCTTTGCAGATGGATCTGTCCTGGCTGTCGGGACGGCTTCCGGCAGGCAGTCAGATCATCCGGGAAAAAACACAAAGCATGTCGGATCTTGTTGATGCCACCATTGAAAGTGTGCACAACATCACAACCGACCTCCGTCCCAGCCTGCTGGATGATCTGGGGCTTGGGGCGGCCATTGAATGGCAGGCTGCAGATTTTCAAAAACGATCCGGCATCCGCTGCCAGGCGAATATCAACTGTACAAACAATAGCATCGATAAGGCGCTTGCTACAGACGTCTTCCGTATTTTTCAGGAAGCGCTCACCAATATCGCGAGGCACGCCAAAGCGACAATGTGCAAAGTCAGCCTCACGGGCAACGAAAAGGAACTTTGCCTCGATATCACGGACAATGGAATCGGCATCACGCAATGGCAATTGGATAATCCCCGTTCTTTCGGAATGATCGGCATGCGTGAGCGGGCCCATCTCTGGGGAGGCGCGGTTCACGTCCGCAACGTCAAGCCATCCGGAACAACAGTAAAAGTGCTGATTCCCCTCAAGGAAAGGAGACAAAAGAAATGATACGCATACTGGTTGCGGATGATCACGCCGTCGTGCGCCAGGGGGTGATACAGATTCTGGCGGAAGTTCGGGATATGCTGGTCAAGGATGAGGCGCAAAACAGCGCGGAGGCGCTGGACAAGGTTTTAAAATATGAATACGATGTTGTCCTGCTCGACATCTCCATGCCGGGGCGAAGCGGGCTGGAAGTTCTGGAAGATATCAAATCTCAGCGCCCCAAGCTGGCCGTGCTGATTCTGAGCATGCACCCCGAAGAGCAATATGCCGTGAGGGCGCTTCGGGCGGGCGCTTCAGGATATCTCACCAAGGCCAGTGCCCCGCAGGAACTGATTGGCGCCATCCGCAAAGTGGCACAGGGCGGAAAATATGTCACCGCATCGCTGGCCGAAAAACTGGCTGACGAGCTGGATGTCGACATCAAGAAACTCCCCCATGAAAGGCTCTCCAACCGGGAAGACCAGGTCATGATGATGCTGGCCGGAGGGAAATCCGTTTCTGATATTGCGGAAGAACTTTGCCTCAGCGTCAAAACCATCAGCACCTACCGGACCCGCATCCTTTCCAAGATGGGGATGAAAAAGAACGCTGAACTGACCCTTTATGCCGTTCAGAACAAGCTGATCCATTAACCCCTGCATTCGTCTGTCAGACAAAATCCGGCATATCCTACAACACCAATCTGACATATAAATCAGACTACCACTGATTTTATCCTTTCGATACCTGTGGTAATCCTCCATCATGCTTCATCAGGCCGTTAAATGAAACAGCGGCAAATAGGGACGATAACTACCAGGGGGGAGATATGACCAAACAGACATCTTTAACGTCACAACAGGAAAAGCCAAAAGCAGCCGTTAAAGGGGAAGGATCTTCAAACCGGCCCGGCAGACTTCTCAAACACGAACTGGCGGAGATTATCCATCAGGCGGTCCGGGACAACCGCAGCTACCTGATGGAACATGAAAGCAAGGAAATCCTGGAAGGAATCGGCATTGCGACCACCGGCTACCTGGTGGCCAGATCAGAAGATGAAGTACTGGCCTTCTGCGATAAAATCGGGTTCCCTGTGGTATTGAAAATCGTTTCACCCGATGTCGTCCATAAAACGGATGCAGGCGGCGTCAAGCTGAATCTGATGAATGCCGCGGATGTGCGCAAGGCATACCGTGACATCCTGGAAACCTTCAAATACCAGCATATCGAAGGCGTTGCCGTACAGAGAATGGCCCCCTCCGGTATTGAAGCCATCATTGGTGTGGCACGAGATCCCGGCTTCGGTCCGGTCATTATGTTTGGACTGGGCGGCGTTTTTGTTGAAGTCCTGCGCGATGTTTCTTTCCGCATTCTGCCGATCACCGAAAAAGATGCCACGGAAATGATCGAAGACATCCGCAGTTCAGATATCTTAAAAGGGTACAGGGGCAAAGCCGTCGATCTTGATTCACTCAAACAGCTACTTTTGAAAATCTCCCGTCTGGTCGTGGAAAATCCCGAAATCAGCGAACTGGATCTCAATCCTTTAATTCTCTATCCGGACGGCTATGTAACGGTGGATGCCCGGATGTTTGTCAGCGAACCGGCACAGCAGGACAACATCACCGCCGACGGCATGGATAACCTTCACGACTTCTTCTATCCGCAGAGCATTGCGGTGATCGGTGCTTCCGATGTCCGGGGAAAACTGGGCTATAATGTTTTCAGTAACCTGATCCATCATCATTTTGCTGGAAAACTCTATCCGATTAATCCGGGCAAGGATTCCATCATGGGGGTTCGCGCCTATAAGACCATCATGGATGTGCCGCAACCGGTGGACCTGGCCATCATCATTGTTCCGGCAAAACTGGTGGAGGCAGCCATTGCCGACTGCTGCAAAAAAGGGGTAAGGTTTGTCGTGGTGGAGGCGGCAGGGTTTGCTGAAAGCGGCGAAGAGGGAAAAGAATCTCAGGCAAGAATTGAAAAAATCATCCGCGAACACGGTTGCCGTGTTTTGGGCCCCAATTGCTCCGGCGTCATCAACACCCATCACAACATGGTGCAATCCATCGGACTGCTGTCCGATCTGCGCAAGGGCAATGTCGGTATGGTGGCCCAGGCCGGTGTTTACGCTGCCGGTATTCTGACAGGTTTAAGCAATGTGCTGGATTTTGGCATTGTGGCTACCATCGGCAACAAGATGGACATCAACGAAACCGACATTCTGGAACACCTGAGCAATGACGAACACATCTCCGTCATTGTCATGTACATGGAGGACATCCGCAGCGGCAAACGCTTTGTCAATGTGGCATCGCGGGCGGCGGTCCGCAAACCCGTCATCGTGCTGAAATCAGGAAGAACGGAAGCCGGGAAAAAAGCGGTATCCTCGCACACCGCATCTCTCGCCGGCAATGACGAAGTCAACAACGCCGCTTTCAAACAAAGCGGCCTGATCCGGGCACGCGACAATGAACATCTTTTTTCACTGACACGCGCGTTTTCCAAACAGCCCGTCCCGAAGGACAACGGCGTAATGGTCATTACCTATACAGGATCGCTTGGGGTTGCGGCCACCGACATGCTCTATCTCTCGAATATGCGCCTGGCAACCCTGGAACCCTATTTCCAACAGCGGATCAAAAGCGTTCTGCCCGACTATGCCAGCATCTCGAATCCCATTGACTGTTCTTTCACCATGTCACCCGAACAGGTAAAAAGCCTGATTGAAATCGGCGTGGAATCTGGTGACGTAAGCAGTTTCATTGTGGTGATCCAGGGAGAAATTCTGGGCTCTTTCGTGGAAGCCATGAAATCCATCAACTATAAGGGCAAGCCTGTTGTATGCGTAGTGGCCTGCAAGGAATTCATGATCCATGATGTGGTGAAAATGGAGCAGGCCGGATTTCCCGTTTATTCAACCGCAGAAATGGCGGCAGAGGTACTGGGGCAGATGTATCATTACGGCGTCAGACGGCGCAATGCGATTGCGGATTCCATCGCCCGCAACCTGACCAGAGACGCGCTCTCCGTGGACGATACCCCCGTACGGCTTCGCCTGATCAATCAGAAAGATATCAACCTGTGGACGGATTTCGTGAACAGCTGCTCAGAAAAATCCCTGTGGCTCAGGTTTTTATCCCCTTTTTCCGCCACCCCGGAGCGCGCACAGCGTTTCTGCAATATCGATCCCGATGAGGAAGTCGCAGTGGTCGCCGAGATGAAAACAAATGATCAGCACAAATTCCTCGGAATCGCACGTCTGATTAAAAACAAACGATGCGAAGGCGAAGCGGAATACGCAATCATCATCTCCGATCCCTGGCAGAACAAATCCCTGGGAATCACCCTGTCCAAACAATGCATCGAACTGGCCAAAAAGGAAGGATACCGAACCATTCGCGCGGAAACCCTCCAGGAAAACTATGCCATGATCCGGATTTTCAGGCGCTGCGACTTCAACCTGGATACCAAAGACGAAAATATGGTTTCGATGTCGCTGAATTTGCCGCAGGAAGAGGCTATCAGGCTGTAGACTCTTAGACTGTAGGCTGTTAGGATATGGATATGATGCCTGCTGCAAATCATATTGATCCCGCGCAATACGAGAGCCGGCTGACGCTCAAAAACGGGAAAGAGGTTCTGATCAGGCCCGTGCTGCATACGGACGAAAGCCTCATTGTCGATCTGTCCCGCAGGCTTTCTGCCGAATCCCTCTATCTGCGTTTTTTGAGGCCCGTCAGCGCCCTGTCCAAAGATTTTCTTTTTCAACTCACACATCTCGATTACGATAAAAATTTTGCCCTGGCCGCCGTGATCCGCGAAAACGGGAAAGATGCGATCATCGGTGTTGCCCGTTATGGCTATGATCCTGAAGACAGGATCACCGATTTTGCTGTTTCGGTCCGCGACGACTGGCAGCGCTGCGGTCTCGGCAAATCATTGCTGTTAAAGATCTTCGCCATCGGCAGGAAACACGGCATCACCCGGTTCGTTTCCATCATCGATTCGACCAACTATATGATGAAGAATGCTCTCAGGAACCTCGGATACGAGGTGAAGTATTCTTATGAGAATGGTTCTACCCAGGTCGAAGTTTTCGTTTAAATCACAAAAAGGAAATGCCGTTTCCCGGTTTCCCGGGAAACGGCATTTGGAGGAGGGACTTCACAATGACAGAGACAGTTGCTACCGCCCCCGCATTGAAGGAGTGCTAACCCAGTTTCTTCCGATTGGCAACCAGATCGTCAACAACTGCCGGATCCGCCAGTGTGGAGGTATCACCAAAGTCACCGAACGTCTTAGCTGCTACGTTTCTCAAAACACGGCGCATAATTTTGCCGGATCTGGTTTTGGGAAGACCGTCCGCCCATTGAATCTGGTCGGGTGATGCGATCGGGCCGACAACCTTGCGGACGTGTGCAACCAGGGTCTTTTTCAAATCGTCTGTCTTCTCCACGTTGTTGTTCAGGGTAACGTAAGCGAAGATGCCCTGGCCTTTGATGTCATGCGGGAATCCGACCACTGCCGCTTCCGCGACATCCGGATGAGACGTCAAAGCTGCTTCCACTTCTGCGGTGCCCAGTCTATGACCGGAAACGTTGATCACGTCATCAACGCGACCGGTAATCTTGTAGTCACCGTCGGCATCGCGTTCCGCGCCGTCACCGGAGAAATAATGACCGGGGAACTGAGAGAAGTAATTCTCGACAAACCGGCCGTCCTTGTCGTCCCACAACCCGCGGGCCATGCCGGGCCATGAGTTCTTAATGCAGAGCGCGCCTTTGCCAACGCCCTTGATTTCTTTTCCTTCTTCATCCATCAATACGGGTACAATGCCGAAGAAGGGAACCATCGCCTTGGCAGGTTTAATGTCAATTGCACCGGGCAGAGGCAGGATCATATGTCCGCCTGTTTCTGTCTGCCACCAGGTATCGGAAATCGTGCAGCGGCCGCCGCCGATCTTATTGTAGTACCACCACCAGGCTTCGGGGTTGAGCGGTTCACCGACCGAACCCAGAACGCGCAGAGAAGAAATATCGTGTGCATCGACCCACTTGTCGCCTTCCTTCGCGATGGAGCGGATCGCGGTGGGGGCGGTATAGAAGTTATTGACGTTGTATTTCTCAACAACGGCCCAGAACCTGCCGAAGTCCGGGTAGTTGGGAACACCCTCGAAAAGAATGCTGGAGTGGCCGTTGCAAAGCGGGCCGTAAACAATGTAGCTGTGACCGGTGACCCAGCCGATGTCGGCGGTGCACCAGTAGGTGTCTTCTTCGCGCACGTCAAAAGCAAGCTGCTGGGTCATGGAGGCATACAGCAAATAACCGGCCTGAGTGTGTACAACCCCCTTGGGCTGTCCGGTTGAGCCGGAGGTATAAAGGATGAACAGAGGATCTTCTGCGTCCATTTCTTCGGGTTTGCAGTAACGGTCCGCTTTGGCCATGAGTTCTTCGTACCAGACGTCACGGCCTTCCTTCATGGCAACTTCCGTTCCGGTGCGTTTCACGACAACCATCGTTTTTACGCCGGGGCACTGATCCACAGCCTTGTCGCATGTGGCTTTCTGGGGAACTGCCTTGGCGCCGCGGTAGGTGCCGTCGCAGGTAATCACTACTGCAGAACCGCTGTTATTGATGCGGTCTCTTAACGCTTCCGCTGAAAATCCGCCGAAAACAATGGCATGAACCGCGCCGATGCGGGCGCAGGCCAGCATAACAATGGACAGCTCCGCGATCATGGGCAGAAAGATGGTAACCCGGTCGCCCTTTTTAACGCCGAGGCTTTTCAGGACATTGGCAAACTTGTTGACCTCGCGATACATGTCGTAATAGGTGTAAACTTTCCAGTCATTGGGGTCGTTGCCTTCAAAAATGATGGCGGCCTTGTTTTTCTTGGTTTCCAGATGACGGTCAATACAGTTGTAGCATACGTTGAGCTTGCCGCCTTCAAACCACTTGGAATGAACGTCTTTCGCATCAAACGACCAGTCCGACACTTTCTTTTTGTCAAAGGGTTTAAACCAGGTGAGCCTTTCCATGGCCATCTTTGCCCAGAAAGCTTCAGGATTATCAATGGACTCTTTGTAGAGTTTGTCATACTCCGCCCTGCTCTTGATGTAGGATTTCTCCCTCACTCTCTCAGGGACAGGAAATACCTTGTCATAAAAATCTTGTTCATTAGCTTCAGCCATTGTTTTTCTCCTTAAAGTTATTTTTTATGCCCTTCATTATCCGCCAAAAAGGCATGATTTCTTGTATTTTTAAAAGCCTGCCATGAATCTTTCTGCTTTTTTGCCATCAGGATGCATGGACTTCAAAATCTTTTCAGGAGGGGTACGCCCCGCGGATTCGGCTTCGTTCCTGTCAGTCAGACACGCGTATCTGATTTTCCGGCCATAACGTTGGGGCGTATTACATATGGCGGATGCAATACATGTACCCCTTGAAAAGCGTCTCTTCAATACTACATGGTTAGGGTTTAGGGTATCGGCTTCAGTCCGATTTCGACGTAGGACAAACTCCTACAAAAGATGAGATTTTGACGATTATTTTACAGGTTTCTGATCACAATGAATACCGGCAAAAACTCCGGAAGAATATCATTCGCGGCATTCTGCCATCAGAAAAACTGGCCTGATGGGCTGTATCATTCAGCCCTGCAGTTCGAGAAACTTCCTTCGAAACGCCAGAGGGTCCCGTATATAGGCAAAGGGTTCGCGTGTGCTGCCGGTCCCCATGACGACGATCGTTCCGTAGCCCAGGAGGCGCCCCAAAATACTTT
Organism: uncultured Smithella sp.; assembly: GCA_964394715.1. Lineage (GTDB taxonomy): Bacteria > Desulfobacterota > Syntrophia > Syntrophales > Smithellaceae > UBA8904. The sequence goes on along the minus strand of CAYMYR010000006.1, from coordinate 29,383 downwards.
GGATAACATTGATGGATTCAATTTTGGAATGATTCATTTCAAATGTGCTGCGGGAAATAAATCCGGTCTTGATCATGATGCGCTTATTGGTGATGGCAAACTCGCTCGTCCAGTAAGCGATGAGCGGAGCGATAAATAATGTCAGGATCCCCTTCAAAGAAACGAAGGTAATCCAGTGCAATTTCGTTTCGTAGACGACATGTTCACCAGTGATCAGATTGCTGTTGACATAACTGCCCATTTTTAATTTACTCCCCTGATACATCAGATATAAACAACCGTTATTTTATTGATAAACCACCAAAATGATTATTGCAATGACTATTTATAATTCCTGGTTGTGATATTCTGCATTTTATCTATAATAAAATAGCAAACGACATAAGGTAATGGAGCACATGGCAAAACTGACACTGGATGAATGGATCGCCCGTTTAAAGAAAAATAAAAGTTTCAATGCCAGCGCGGCGGCAATTGTTGAAATTCCTGCCAGGCCGGGTGACTGGGAAGACTATCCGCCATGGGTAAATCCCCGGCTTCTTTCGGTTTTGCAGAAACGGGGCATGGAAAAGCTCTACAAGCATCAGGCCCAGGCCGTGCGCTTTATCAGGAACGGCCAGGATGTTGTGCTGGTGACCCCAACGGCCAGCGGCAAAACGCTGTGCTATAATCTGCCGGTCCTGCAGAGCATCCTCGATGAACCGGAAACCCGGGCCCTGTATCTTTTTCCCACCAAGGCGCTGGCCCAGGACCAGATGCATGAAGCCCACAGCCTGATCACCGATTTGCAGGCTGACATTAAAACCTTCACCTACGACGGCGATACTCCCGATGACGCGCGCCAGGCCATCCGCAGACAGGGGCACATTGTTGTCACCAATCCGGACATGCTGCACGCAGGCATTCTGCCCCATCACACCAAGTGGCAGAAACTTTTTGTGAATCTGAAATACATCGTCATCGACGAATTGCATATATACCGCGGCATATTCGGATCACATTTTGCCAACGTGATCCGCAGGCTAATCCGGATTTGCCGCTTTTACGGAGCCAACCCCGTCTTTATCTGCTGTTCGGCCACCGTGGCCAATCCGCGGGAGCACGCGGAGAAGATTCTGGAGCGGCCTGTCGCGCTCCTGGACAAAAGCGGAGCGCCAACCGCCGCCAAGACTTTTGTTTTGTATAACCCGCCCATCGTGAACCGTGAACTGGGCATCCGGCAAAGCGCGATGACGCCGGCACGCAAGATCGCTTCCGATCTGATCGGCAACAGCATTCAAACAATTGTTTTTGCAACCAGTCGCCTGAATGTCGAAGTGCTGACCAAATATCTTAAAGACAAGTTCGTCAAGACCAAACCCCTGGACAATCATTTTGTCACCGGGTACCGCGGCGGTTATCTGCCGAACCTCAGGCGGGAAATCGAAAACGGCCTGCGCACACGTGAAGTGATGGGCGTCATCAGCACCAATGCGCTGGAACTGGGCATTGACATCGGCAATCTGGAAGCCTGCATCATGGCGGGCTATCCGGGATCGATTGCCAGCACCTGGCAGCAGGCCGGTCGCGCGGGCAGGCGCACAGGCAGGTCGCTTGCCATTCTGATCGCACGCAGCAATCCGCTGGACCAGTTCATTATGGAAAATCCGGATTACTTCTTCGCGCTCTCGCCGGAACACTGCCGCATCAACCCGGACAATCTGCTCATCCTGCTGCATCACATCAAAAGCGCAGCCTTTGAACTGCCCTTTGAAAAGGGAGAAAAATTCGGCGGCGAAAACCTGGAAGAGTTTCTGGAGTACCTTGAAGAAAAAGGCGTACTGCACCGTACGAACGACCGCTGGCACTGGGCGGCGGAGAGCTACCCGGCCGACGAGGTCAGCCTCCGGGCGATCAACCCCGAGAACGTGGTGGTGGTCGATACCACCGATGCAGGCAATCATCGCGTAATTGCCGAAGTGGACTGGGACAGCGCCTTCACCGCTGTGCACGATGAAGCCATTTACATGCTGGCCTCGGAGCAGTACCATGTGGACAAGCTTGATCTGGAGCGCAAGAAGGCTTACGTCAGAAGAGTGGATACCGACTATTACACCGATGCCATGACCTACACCAACGTGCGGGTGATCGACTCTTTCGACCATCATACAGAAGGCGGAGCCATTGTCGAGCACGGTGAAGTGCAGGTCGTGCGCAAGGTGGTGGGGTACAAGAAGATCAAATTCTATACATCGGAGAATCTCGGCTACGGGGATGTCAATCTCCCTGAAAAAGACATGCACACGACAAGCTACTGGTTTACGATCCCGCGAGACCGGCTCAGCAAACTCGATTTCACGCCCGCGGAACTCATTGATGGATTATCCGCACTGGCCTATACACTGCAGCATTTGTCCGCACTGTATCTGATGGCGGACACGCACGACATCGACCGGTCGCTGGGAGATAAAAGCGGGGAATGGTTTGTGAGCCAGGGGAAAACCGGACGTATCATCACATCTTTTGACGCGGGGCGGCCCGAAATGGTCGAGAAGAAAACGGGGACAAGAATGGATGAATTCGATCCCACCATTTTTATATTTGATTCCTATCCCGGCGGCATCGGTTTTTCCGAACTTCTCTACCACGATCACACCAATCTTCTGTCATCAGCAAAAAGCCTGATTGAAAAGTGTCCCTGCACCTGCGGATGCCCCTCTTGCGTGGGCCCCACGCTGGAGGTCGGGAAAACCGCCAAGGAAATCGTCCCGAAGATTATTGATCTGGTTTTGGGGAAAGGTTAAAGGTTCAAGGTGCAAGGTGCAAGGAAAGAATAGCGCAGCGGAAGCCAATAAAGTACATATATGAAATCGATTGATAAATTAAAACGCCTGACCGGCGAAGACATAAAGAAACCGCCTCGCGGACACAGCGAGGACAAGGCGGGACTTCTGCAAACCTCTTCATCAGAAAAACAAAAGCAGATTGATGATCTGCGCCGCAGGATTGAAAGCGTTGTCAGGCGCACACAGACCAGAAACACATCCATCCAGGCGGAGACAGCCACTCGGGGTAATCTGGAGCTCATGGAAATCCTCAAAGGCCGTGAAATAGAAAATGAACACGGCCGTTTTTTTCTGGCCAGTGAAATCATGTCCGGTGCAAGCCGCCACGGCCACCGTAACATCCGCGAGGCGTATGATTTCGATATGACGGCGGCGGGAATGCTGGCCAACAATCCCGTCCTGGGCAACTACGTTTCCTCGGACGCCCTGTTTCTGGATACGGAAACCACAGGTCTTTCCGGTGGCACGGGCACGATGGCCTTTTTAATCGGCCTGGGCTGGTTCGAAGAAGGCCACTTTGAGGTCCATCAGATTCTGGCACGTGATTTTGGCGAAGAGAAAGCCGCGCTGTCCTATCTCCGGGAAATAGCCTCCCGAAAAAAATTCCTGGTCACATTCAACGGAAAAGCTTTCGATATCAACCTGCTTTCAACACGATTCATATTAAACCGGATGCCCGGATGTCTCGCCGAATTGCCTCATCTTGATTTATTGCATCCGTCACGGCGCATCCTCGGTCATCGTCTGGAAAACTGCCGTCTCGCCACCCTTGAGGAAGAAATCCTCGGCGTCCGGAGAGAAGGAGACATTCCCGGGTGGGAAATTCCTCAACGCTATTTTGAATGGCTTCGCCGCCGTGATCCCCGATTACTTTCCGGCATCTTTGAACACAACCGTCTGGACGTCATTTCCATGGCGACACTCACCGCGCATCTGATTGATGTATTGACCGCGCATGCCCTTGCACAGCACACTCATGAGGACGATTATCTGGCTGCCGCCCGCCTTTTACTTCAGAAAGCCAACAGGGAAGGCACGCAAAAAATCCTCGATACGTTCCGCGAAGAGCCGTGCCTGAAATTCTCAACGCAATCCAAGAAAGCGCTGTCCCAACTCTACAAGCGAACAGGGAGAATCGATGAGGCGGCCCACATCTGGACGCAGATGGCCGCAAGTGAGCCTTACGAATTTTACACCATTTCGGAAATGGCAAAATATCTGGAACATCACCTCCGGGACTATTCCAGTGCAAAAAACATGGTTGAAAACGCCCTGTCCGGCAGAAACACGTTTTCCAATGAAGAAAGAGATTCTCTTTTACATCGTTTGAAACGGTTAAACAAAAAATCCCATATTTTATAAAAAAACATTGAAAATCATTTTATAAACGGGCAGATAATAATTATTCAGGATGATAAACGCAAAATTCGTGGAATTCGATGATGGTCTTTTAAACAGACCATCAAAAAATCATTATGATAGCACAGATCATCCTGATTTTGATTACAACACAGCATGCATCAGGAAAATATTGAATAAACTGATTTAAGAGACAGGGAATGAAATCAACTTATATTCAAAAGATTATTATTTTAGGAATATTGTTTTTATTTGCTGACCAGGTCTGGGCTGAAGACTGGACATACTATGATACGTCGCTGGCCGGCACCATGTATTATGATAAAAGCAGCATTTTTGAAGCTAAAAAAGGCGTCCTTTCCGTATGGACGAAAAACATACTAAGCACAGATTCAAAAAAGCAATATTACGCTATTCTAAAAAAAATGGATAAGGCACCCGATGATCCCTCCAGGTTATCCTATTATAAAAATCTGATGGAAATTGACTGTACAAACAAAAAATTTCGATACGTCCATGCAGCTTTTTATGATGAACAAGATAATATTATTTATGCATCATCGGAAAACGAAACGAGTACATGGAATGCCATCGAACCCGATTCCGTCGGTGAAAAATTAATAAATCTGGTTTCCGCGGAATCTGTTCCTCCGAAGGAGACGATTGTTGCCGCTAATATCGACAAACCTGTTTATCCGAAAGAAACGGTCCCTGCTGCTAAAATAGCAGAATCTGTCCCTCCAAAAGAGACGGTCGTTGCTCCTAAAGTCACACAACCCTTACCCGCAAAGGAAACTGCTGTTGCCGCCAAGGTCGACAAACCCGACTCCCGGATGGAAACGGTCGTTGACGATAAAGTCGACAAGCCTGTTTATCCGAAAAAAACGGTCTCTGCTGCTAAAATAGCAGAATCTGTCCCTCCAAAAGAGACGGTCGTTGCTCCTAA
>CAYMYR010000006.1:0-24153 GCA_964394715.1 uncultured Smithella sp. | reverse complement strand
CTGCTGCTAAAATAGCAGAATCTGTCCCTCCAAAAGAGACGGTCGTTGCTCCTAAAGTCACACAACCCTTACCCGCAAAGGAAACTGCTGTTGCCGCCAAGGTCGACAAACCCGACTCCCGAATGGAAACGGTCGTTGACGATAAAGTCGACAAGCCTGTTTATCCGAAAGAAACGGTTCTTGCCGCCAAAATCCTGGAATCCATTCCTTCAAAAGAGATGGTTGTTGCTCCTAAAGTCACGCAACCCTTACCCGCAAAGGATACCGCTGTTGCCGTCAAAGTTGCGGAATCTGTTCCTCCAAAAGAAACCATAGCCGTTGCAAAAAATATGGAGCCAGTCCCGCCGAAGGAAACGGTTGCTGCTGCCAAAGCCGATAAATCTGCTTATTCGAAAGAACCGGTTCTTGCCGCCAAAATCCAGGAATCCATTCCTTCAAAAGAGAACGTTGTTGCTGCAAAAGTCGAAACGCCTGCACCAATGAAGGAAAAGGCTATTGCCGCACTCAAGGTTCCTGACAAAAAGCTGACTGCAGTTAAAAATAATCAACAGGACACAAAAGCTATTCCGGAAGATGGCAACCGAAAGACGGGACTTAAAGAAGAGGACCGGCAGGAATACAGCGATATGGAAACCGGCCGGAAAACCGGGACACGTGAGATCCAGGATCAAAAGGGCAAGTTGCCTGATGAAAACCGTCCCGGGGTTCCTGCAACAGCCAGGGAAACCGCCCGGGATGGACGTTTCATTGCATTTGACAATCAGACCGTTCTGGATACGAAGACGAACCTGATCTGGGCTGCAAAAGACAATGGGCGGGACATTAACTGGTATAATGCAAAAAAATATTGTGAGAGTTATAGCGGGGGTGGCTACACAGACTGGCGGATGCCGACACAAGATGAACTTGCTCAATTATACGATGCGGGCAAAGCACAGCACCGCGATGCTCAGCAAAATCCACTGCACCTCACGGAACTGATTCGTCTTACGGATTGCTGTCCCTGGTCATCGAAGACGCGGGGTTCCGAGGCCGCATATTTTGATTTCACAGACGGCACACACTGGTGGTTTGTCTCGCCCGGCACGAGCATCAACCGGGCTATTCCCGTACGTTCAGCAAAATAAATGGTTTAGCCGATTATTTTTCCGGTTAAACACTTTGCAGAAACCCTTTTCCGGAAGCCATCTTCTCTTCAGCGTTTTTGCTCTTCGTACTTCTCCAGTTTTTTCCGCAAAGTTTTACGTGTGATTCCCAGGCGCCGGGCCGCCTCGCTTTTATTGCCACTGCAGGCACCCAGTGCCTCCAGGATGCTTCTTTTTTCCACTTCTTCCAGCGGCAGGTTTCCTTTAGCGCCTGCCGATTGAATTTCAGTTTCGCTTCGGTCTTGGCCATTCACATTTCCATCATCTTCAGTCAGGAGGGTAAGATCGTCTTCGTCAAGAAAAGGTTTTCTCGACAGCACCACAGCTCTTTCAACGGTATTCATCAATTCTCTCACATTGCCCGGCCAAAGGTAACGGATAAGTTTCTGCATGGCCGCAGGTGTAAAATCTGTAACGTTCTTCAAATTTTTCGCAGCGAATTCCTTCAGGAAATGCTGTGCTAAAAGGGGGATGTCTTCTTTTCTGTCCTTCAAAGGAGGAACGTTCAATGCCACGACATTGAGCCGGTAAAACAAATCTTCGCGAAAACGTCCCTGCTCCATTTCTTTTTTTAAATCCCTGTTGGACGCGGCGATGACACGGACATTAACGGAAAGGACTTCCGAACCACCCACACGGGTCAGTTCTCTTTCCTGCAAAACTCTTAACAGCTTGACCTGCATCGCCTGCGACATTTCGCTGACTTCATCCAGAAAAATGCTGCCGCCGTCCGCCTGACGGAACTTCCCCTCCCTTCTTTTATCCGCTCCGGTAAAGGATCCTTTTTCATGACCGAACAGTTCCGATTCCAACAGAGTCTCGGTGAGAGCGGCGCAGTTTATTTTAATGAAGGGAGCATCCCTGCGGTTGCTGTTATAATGAATGGCATTCGCGATCATCTCCTTGCCGGAACCGGATTCACCCGTGATCATTACGGTCGCTTCCGTTGCCGCAACCTGTTCTACGGTTTCCAGCAGCCTGACCATGGCCGGACTTTGCCCGATCATATTACGCCGGTCAAACTTCTCCCCCAATCGCTCCTTTAAGTATTCATTTTCTTTTTTCAGCAGGCTGTGCTCTGTCGCACGTTCAATCACGATCTGCAGTTCGTCAAAATCAAGCGGTTTGGTTAGATAATCATAGGCGCCTTTTTTCAGCGCGCTGACTGCCGTTTCCACGGAAGCATAGGCCGTCATGATAATCACCGGGATGGCCGGACTGACCTTCTTAATCTGTTCCATCGCTTCGATACCGGAAACCCTTATCATCCGGATATCCATCAGAATCAGATCAAATGACCGTCTGCCGACGACTTCAACCGCCGCGGCCCCGTCATCTGCTTCGGCAACACGATACCCCCAGCCGCCAATCAGCTTCTTCAGCATCACACGATGGGCTGAATCATCATCTACAATTAAAATTTCGAGATCTTTTTTCATGTTTTCTTTCTCCCTAACTGTTCGAAAAACGCAGAGTGACTTTTGTCCCGCGGCCTTCTTTGCTCTCCACCTTGACCGCTGCACCATGCGCTTCCATAATTTTCTGCACAACCGCCAGGCCCAGCCCCGTACCGGCCGGTTTGGATGTAAAATACGGATCGAAAATCCGCGGCAGGTCATTTTCCCTGATTCCCGAACCGGTATCGGAAACCGTCACTTCTACAGATTCTTTTTGCGTCTCCAACCGCACGGATAATCTTCCACCTTCAGGCATGGCCGAAAGGGAATTTAAAAAGACATTGAGCAGCACCTGCTTCACTTTGTCCGGATCAATCTCCGCATTCATCGGCCTCTCTTCTCCCTGGACGTCAATTTCAACGCCACTCTTCCGAGCCTCTACCTCGACCAGTTTGATCGTGTGCCGCACTAAATCCATCATATCTGTCGGTTCTTTTTTCAAGGTGAGCGGCCGGGCAAATTCCAAAAGCTGGCTGATGACGCGATTGAGTCTTTCCGTTTCCGCAATCATAATATCAGCCGTCTCTTCATCTTCTTTATTTCCGGACAGCCTTTGCTTGAAGTAAACCGCGAAGCCTTTAATGGAACTGAGCGGATTGCGTATTTCATGAGCCACACCGGCGGCAAGAGATCCTATTGCGTGGAGATGGCGGCTGCGAACAACTTCTTTCTCCATCTGGCGGATTGCCGTCACGTTCCGGACAAGCAGAATTTTGCCTTCCGGGACATCGTCACCGGAAAATGCTGCGGCAACAGTTTCCCAAACCTGATTGCCCTCTTTTCCGGAAGGAAGAACAATATCTTCTTCGGCAAGTCTTGTCTTTTCATCGATTCTGTCCAGCAACTGCGACATTTGCTCGGGCAGCAGATCAGCTGCTTTCCGTCCTACAGCATCCGGACAGGCGCCGGTAAACAGCCCCTGAGCCTGGACATTGCAGGTAACAACCTTCCCTGCCTGGTCAACAGCCAGAAGTCCTGCAGGCATGTGCTTCACCAGCGCTTCTGAAAAAACCGTCAGGCGGGAAAGAGAAGAACGCGTCAGGCGATAGGCCTGCACCAGGAAAAGGGACACAATGGCAAGAGATCCAATCAGCATGAGAACCATTGCCCTGATGACAATCCGAATCATGTCTTCCCGCGACGCTTTTTCGATTTTACCCATATTGAAACCGACGAAGACCAGAAAAGAGCGGCGATCTTCCTGAAGACCTTCAGTTTGACGGGGGGAAAATCCACGATAGACCTCAAAAGTCCCTGCACCTTCGGGATTGGCCGTCTGTCTCCATCGGATATCTCCGCTGGCGCCAACTTTTTTCACATCCAGGTCCAACCCGTATGGCCTGCCAACCATAGAGGGATCGCTGTCTGCCAGAATCCGCCCCTCACTGTTCGTTACAATCAAATAATCGATATCCGGCTGCTGTGCGGTTTCCATGACCAGCTTTTGAAGATAAAACTCCTCCTCTTTCTGATCGATCGGACCGCGCAACGCGGCCTCAAAAGACCGGATAAGGGTCGCACCTTTTTCAACAAAAAGGATAACCGCCTGGTCCTTTCTCTGCTGAGATTGCATGAATATCATCATGCCCAGCATCATGACCAGAACGGTAATCGCACTGACCGCAACCCAGACAGAAATATCAAAACGTTTTTTTTTCATCATTTTCCCCAGCCTGTTTTATAGTACGGCATCATCTGGATACAATTGGCCCATCTGGATATCTGGACCGGGCAACTATTATCCATGCAAAGACGGTGAAAGGCAAACCCTATTTGCCTTCCGCCCAACGATATTAAATAAATACAATAACTTATAATCATTGGCACACGCCTTGCTCCTTATGATGGAAAAAGAAGAGCAACAACTATACAAAGAAGGAGATAAAATATGAAAAAAATTGTTTTAGCATTAACGGCGGCCGCATTGGGTTTACTGCTGACGTCCCAGGCATTCGCCTGGGGACCCGGCCCGGGCAGAGGATATGGACCGTGCCGGAACGCAGGCCTGGAAAGATTGAATTTAACGGACAGTCAAAAGACCAAAATCGAGGCGATACAAGATGCGCACTACAAGGCCACAAGGACTCTGCGGGAAAAAATCTTTGATAAATCGGTCGAACTGCGCAGGCTCTGGCTTCAGACCAATCCAGACCGGAACAAGATTACTGCAGCGCAAAAAGAATTAAGGGTACTTCGCGATGAAATGGAGGACAGACATACCGCCATGAAGTTTGACATCCGTAAAGTGTTGACAGCCCAGCAAAATGAAAAACTGTCTGATTCGGGCTGGGGAAGGGGCTCTGGTTTCGGACCGCGTGGAGGAATGAGAGGCCATGGCGGATACGGATGGGGTCATGGACCCGGTCCCGGATTAGGTATGGGTACGTGCTACTGAAGCCAAAGCACACGTCCCTCCTTGGAAAGGGGAGCCTCCGGGCTCCCCTTTTTTCATGCGGATGGCCTGATATCAAAGCGGTATTTTGACCCGACATACGAATTCAGCTCATGTGTTTAGAAAAAATATTTTGACAACGTTCATTTTTTGCATTAATGTAACAACCAAATAAATTTATTTCTGTATAGAGAACAGTAAATGATCAGCTTCATGACCATGATGATTACGGCAAGCGCACTTCTTTCCCTGCTTCTGGGCCTTGCGTTGCTGGGCCTGCTGCTTAAGGCCTCCTGCCCGTCGTCTTTAGGTCGTCACTGAACTGGCAAAATAACTGATTACCTAAAAAGGCCGTGGCAGAAAAAACCACGGCCTTTTTTTAATTTCGTTTATCCAACGATCAGATAAGTTTGAAGGGGGTCAAAAATGAAAAAAGAAAAAAATCACGTCTATATCTTTGATACGACATTGAGAGACGGTGAACAGTCGCCCGGTTCCAGCATGAACACGGAGGAGAAGCTCATCCTGTCCAGACAGCTGGAAAAAATGGGCGTCGATATCATCGAGGCGGGATTTCCCATCGCGTCTGAAGGGGATTTTGATGCTGTCCGGCAAATTGCCCGCGTAATCAAGAAATCACAGGTGGCCGGTTTGGCGCGCGCCAACAAGCAGGATATAGACCGGGCCTGGCAGGCGATCAAGCACGCGGCACAACCCCGTATCCACACGTTCATTTCTTCATCGGACATTCATCTGAAATACCAGCTCAAAAAGAGCCGCGAACAGGTGCTCAAAGAAGCCGTTGCCGCCGTTAAACTGGCACGCTCCTACACGGACAATGTAGAATTTTCTCCGATGGACGCCACCCGCTCGGACAGGGATTATCTTGTGGAGATGGTTTCGGCAGTCATCGACGCCGGTGCAGTCACGGTCAATATTCCGGACACGGTCGGCTATACCATCCCTGAGGAGTTCGGGAATCTCATTGCCTATCTGTTTGCCAATGTAAAAAACATGGGCAATACGATTATTTCCGTTCACTGCCACAATGATCTCGGCCTGGCCGTCGCCAATTCGCTTGCCGCGATCCGCAACGGCGCGAGGCAGGTGGAATGCACAATCAACGGGATCGGCGAGCGGGCCGGCAATACAGCGATGGAAGAAATTGTCATGGCGCTGGCAACGCGCAGGGATTTGTACGGACTTCACACCAGGATCAAGACAGAAGAGATTTACAAAACGTCGCGCCTGTTGACCCAGATCACCGGAGTCCCGGTGCAGCCGAATAAGGCCATTGTTGGCGCTAACGCGTTTGCGCACGAATCCGGCATCCACCAGGACGGCCTGATCAAGGAAAAAATCACCTATGAGATCATGACGCCCCAGTCTGTCGGCATCAGCGATACCCATATTGTTCTGGGCAAACATTCGGGACGCGCCGCGGTCGGACAGCATTTGAAAAAAATGGGTTACATTCTAAATGATGAACAGGTCAAAAAGGTAGCGGAACGGGTGAAAGCCTTGGCCGACATGAAAAAGGACATCTACGACGAAGACCTGGAAGCCATTTTATATGAGGAAATCTACCGGGGTGAAGACAAATATAATCTGGTGTATTTAAATGTGGTAAGCGGAAACGTCGCCATCCCCACCGCCACCATGGAAATGCAGGTTGGCAAAGAAATCGTGCGCAAGGCGGGATTCGGCAACGGGCCGGTGGATGCGACCTTCGCCGCGATCCGCAATATCACCAAAACCAATTATCCGCTTCTGAAATACGTGGTCAATGCCATCACAGGGGGGGCGGATGCGCAGGGCGAAGTGACCGTCCAGCTGAAATTCAACGGTCAGTCCGTTGTCGGGCGTGGCGCTCATCCCGACGTTATCGTAGCATCAGCGAAGGCTTACATTAATGCACTCAACAGGCTGGAGTTCCTGAAAGATAATATTAAAAAGGTTAAAGTTGAATTAAGCTGAAAAATAGGATAGAAAATATTTTTATTTTTCATCATTTATTAATTAGAACACATTGATTCATCAGGGAGCAAATAACGTGGGAAACACCATAACAGAAAAAATATTGATGGCACACACAGGCCTTTCGGAAATTTCGGCAGGTCAGTTGATTAACGCCCGCGTGGATATCGCCTTAGGCAATGATATCACCGCGCCAATTGCCATCCGGGAATTCCGCGCAGCCGGCGGCAAGAAAGTGTTTGACAGGGATAAAGTGGCGCTCGTACTGGATCATTTCACGCCGAACAAGGATATCAGTTCGGCCCAGCAGTGCAAAGCCGTACGCGAATTTGCCATGGAACACGGCATCACGCATTTTTACGAAGGAGGACAAGTGGGCGTGGAACACGCGCTTCTGCCTGAACAAGGCATTGTCCTTCCGGGCGATCTGGTCATCGGGGCAGACAGCCACACCTGTACCTATGGAGCCCTGGGGGCTTTTGCGACGGGCGTGGGCAGCACCGATCTCGCCGCGGCCATGCTGACCGGTGAACTGTGGTTCAAAGTGCCCTCTTCGATTAAATTTTTCGTCTACGGTAAAATGTCCAAATGGGTTTCCGGAAAAGACCTGATCCTGAATATCATTGGACGTATCGGCGTTGACGGAGCCCTGTACCAGGCCATGGAATTCACCGGCGAAACTATCAATAACCTGCCGATGGCGGACCGTCTATCCATGGCCAACATGGCCATTGAGGCGGGAGCCAAAAACGGCATTTTTGCTCCGGATGCCATCACCGAAGAATATGTGAAGCTACGGGCCAGGCGGCCTTACAAATTTTATGCATCTGATGCCGATGCCGTTTATTCACAAGTCATCGAAATCGATGCAGGCAAGCTGGAGCCACAGGTTGCCTTTCCGCATCTTCCCTCAAATGTAAAAGGAATCAGCCAGGCGGGTAACGTGAAGATCGACCAGTCGCTGATCGGTTCCTGCACCAACGGCCGGATTGAAGATCTGCGCATCGCCGCCGGAATTTTGAAAAACCGCAAGGCCTCATCCGGCGTCCGCCTGATCGTGGTCCCGGCCACGCCGTTCATCTACCGGCAGGCCCTGCAGGAAGGCCTGCTGGAAATTTTCTTAAACGCAGACGCGGTGATTTCCCCACCATCATGCGGTGCATGCCTGGGCGGACACCTGGGAATTCTGGCCGAAGGGGAGAGATCCATCGCTACGACAAACCGCAATTTTGTGGGGCGCATGGGGCATCCGAAAAGTGAAGTCTATCTGGCAAGTCCTGCAGTTGCCGCGGCGTCTGCCGTCCTGGGCAGAATCGCCTCCCCGGAAGAACTGTAAACAAAACAACCAAAGGATGATCAGAAAATGATATTTACAGGAAAAGTGTGGAAGTTCGGAGACAATATTGACACCGACGCAATCATTCCCGCGCGCTATTTGAACACTTCGGATCCGGTACAGCTGGCAGCCCACTGCATGGAAGACGCGGACCCCGATTTTGTAAAAAAAATGAAGGCCGGCGACATCATTCTCGGCGGTGAAAACTTCGGCTGTGGCTCTTCAAGGGAGCATGCCCCCATCGCCATCAAGGCCTCGGGCATTTCATGCGTCGTGGCAAAAAGTTTCGCACGCATTTTTTACCGCAACGCTTTCAACATGGGATTGCCAATCTTTGAATCGAAGGAACTGGCCGACGCGATTGCCGAAGGAAAAGAAATCACCATCGACAGCTCACGTGGAATCATTACCGTGGAAGGCTCAAATCAGCAATTTGTAATCAGCCCGATACCGCCCTTCATGGAACAGCTCATCGCCGACGGCGGCCTGATGAAACACATCGCAAAGAAGTGAGGCCATCATGACAAACCAGGAATACCGGATCGCCGTTTTTGCCGGAGACGGAGTCGGCCCGGAAATTATGAACGAAGCCATCAAGGTATTGAAGACCTTGGCGGACAAGAAAAATATCCGTATTTCTCTGAAGGATGGACTGATCGGTGGAAGCGCTTATGATGCTTTCGGAACACCCTTTCCTGATCAAAGTCTGAATCTTGCGCTCGAAAGCGACGCGGTACTGTTGGGCGCTGTGGGCGGCCCGAAATGGGAGGGCCTGGATTACAGCGTCCGTCCGGAAAGGGCGCTCCTGGGCTTACGCGAAAAGCTCGGGCTTTATGCCAATCTGAGGCCGGTCGTGGTCTTTGACGAGCTGGTAGATGCTTCGCCTCTTAAAAAAAACCTCGTGCAGGGCATTGACATCATGATCCTGCGGGAATTGACCGGAGATGTCTATTTCGGGAAACCCCGGGGAGTTTCCAAAGACAAAGACGGCCTGCGCACGGGCATCAATACCATGATCTACAACGAAGAGGAAATCCGCCGCATTGCCGTTCGCGCTTTTGAACTGGCCCGTGCGCGCAGGAAGAACCTTCTGTCGGTGGACAAAGCCAACGTCCTGGAATCCACGGAACTGTGGCGCTCTGTTGTGACGGAAACCGGACGCGACTATCCCGACATAGAGCTCAAACACATGTATGTTGACAACTGCGCCATGCAGCTGGTCCGCAACCCCTCTCAATTTGACGTTATTGTAACAACCAACCTTTTCGGCGACATCCTGAGCGATGAAGCCGCCATGCTGACAGGATCCATCGGCATGCTGCCCTCGGCCAGCCTGGGCGAAGACAAGGCCCTGTATGAACCCATTCATGGTTCCGCACCCGACATCGCGGGGAAAAACATCGCCAATCCACTGGCCACGATTTTGTCGGTGGCCCTGATGCTGCGACATTCATTCAACATGCCCGAGGAGGCATTCATGGTTGAAAAAGCCGTGGCGGATGTTCTAAAAGAAGGCTGGCGAACGCAGGATATTTATTCCGCAGGAACCAAGCTGGCGGGTACGGAAGAAATGGGAAATGCCGTTGTCCGGCAGCTGGTATCCCGTGTTTTTTAACCTTTAAGGAAAGGAGCCAGACACCCTTGAAAGGAAAAATTCTGATTATTGACGACGAAACGTCCGTGAGAGAATTATTTACCGGTGTTTTTACCGATGAAGATTATGAGGTTGTCGCAACCGAAGACGGCAATCTTGCGCTGGATATCCTCAAACGGGACAATATTGATGTCATTTTCCTGGATTTGAAACTCTTTGGGATGAATGGCATTGATTTGTGCCGCCAGATTCGCGAGATGAAGCCCATGTCCATGATTTTTGCCATCACCGGGTGGGCGTCGCTTTTTGAAATTGAGGAATGCCGTCAGGCGGGTTTTGATGATTATTTTGAAAAACCGCTGGATATGGACATGCTTACGGACGCGGTAGCGGATGCAATAAAAAAACTGGATCGTTGGAAAAAACGCTACTATAAAACTCAAAAATAAAAAAACAACCGCTAAACAGGGCCGGACATGCTCAATTCCGTCATGATTCTGGAAAAGATAATTCTTCAACCGCCCATGGCCAAAATTTATTCCCGGCTCGGCTTTAAAAAAAGGACAACTTCCCTTACTTCTTCCCGACAGGAAGAAACAGACCGCTACATTGAAGAAGCTGCAGGGATTGTTAATCTGCAGGGTTCCTTCATCAAGCTCTCCATTCTCAAAAATGATGGCAGGGAAACCGTGCTGGCCGGTGGGATGTCGTTTGCAAGCGCCAAACTTGCCGTTTTCCTCGGCAGCTGCCCGGGAGCCGTCCTGATGGGCGCAACCGCCGGCAGGGCAATCATGGAAGCCATTGCAGATAAAACAAGTCAGGATAATCTTACGGCCGCAGTCGTGTATGATGCCACGGCCAGTGAAATGACGGATGCCGCTCTTGACTGGATTACAGACTACATCAACCTTCAGCTGCGGCGCGAAAACAGGCGTCTGCTTCCGCGTCGTTTTTCAGCGGGCTATGCAGATCTTGCACTCGAAAACCAGAAGAATATTTATGATAAACTCGAGTTGGGCAAAATAGGCGTATCGATCACACCCGATTTCCTGCTGATTCCCGAAAAATCCGTTACGGCAATCAGCGGAATGATACAAGCATGATTGCTGATCCTGATACCGCAAGCAGCGATGTGAATCAGACACGATAACTTCCCGGGTGCTTTACTTTGATGCCTCAGGATTTTTATGCTTTCGCCTGCGCCCTTTCTTTTTTGCCTGAAACTGGCTGATTCTTTTTTTGTACTCACTGATAAATTCTTTGGAAGACAGGTATTTATCCGCAAAAGAAACAATATAGGATTCTTTGTATTTCGGTGGCACCAGCGTCAGCGGCCACATATGTTTCTTGATAATGTCCTCTTCAATGTCATTGATGGGAAAATGCTTCTTTGCGTTGGCCACGGCAATCCCCGGATGCGCGATCCCGTGAAATTTATTACGGGCCAGGTCCGGCTCGTCATGATTGCGCCAGTCATAAAGGAAAAAATCATGCAAAAGAGCGCCGCGCGCCGCCGAGCGGTAATCCAGTTTGAAATATTTGCTTATCCGATAGGAAAAATAGGCGACGTCGTGAACATGGGAGTAGATGCTTGAATTATGATGAAAATAATCCTTAAGTTTTAAAAACTCTTCATGATGAAGGATATCCGCCACAGTTTCATAGTACTCATTTTCAAATGGTTTCCGCCCTTCCATTTCCAGGATAATTTTTTCCTGAATGGTTTTCAGAAATGAATTGAGCCTGTTTCTGATTTTCTTGTTGATGTTTTGATTGATGTACTGATTCAGATCAGGAAATGCATCACGAAGACGTTGAAATGAATTTAAACTCTCCTCGATTTCCGTATTGCTCAGATTGAAATATTCCTCGTAAAGATGCGCAACGGCATTTCGGAAGGAAGCCAGGGACATCACGGAAAAAGTGTAGTCCACCCAGAAATAAATCATGAAGGCAATGGCCGCGGGCTTGACAAACCCCTCCTGCAGGGATGCCACACGGGAAAAAACCTCGGGATGAATGAATTCGGAAAAAACCACAGCTAAAACGGTCCAAAGCACCGAAAAAAGCAGGCAGACGCGGCCATGAAGATTGAACCTGCGGTCCGAATAGTTCCACAGTGGAATCTTAAAGATCTTTTCGGCAAGAAACCCGATAACGTATTCCAGGAAGGTAATGGACAGTCCAAGAGCCGCATACCTGGGAATGAAATGCCAGCTTTGAATGAAATACTGCAGAAAAATAACGGTAAATGCACCAATGCCGTAAATCGGAACGAAGGGGCCGAAAATAAATCCGGCGTTGACAAACTTGCGCTGCTTGAAGGATCTGTAAAAAACTTCCAGCACCCACCCGATAAAGCAATAGATTGCAAAAAGGACAATATAATAAAAGAAACTCAAATCTTGATTGATCATCATATTTCACACACAAACATGTATCGTTTCACTGTCGTTTACAGGCCTGCCGTTCATCCGGTCGGGCCATTGCCCTGGAGGTTGCGTCGGCATGCTGAAAAGTGGTCATTCCCCCGAATGCCCCGTAGGAACCACAGAAGAAAATCTGAAACACCTGCTATAATCTGTTAAAATTCAGCGTGATGCTACACTATCCAATTATTTTTGTGAAGCATTTTCTCCTTGAACCGTTGTCATAATGTTCATACGTTTTTATCTTACGGATCAAGGGAAAAAATCATGGGTGGAAGACTAATAGGCATTGTCTATTGCTTCCCTGGTGCGCAAAGCTTGAGATTGGTTCGCGCTGCCCTGACGACAGGCAGGTACATGTCGGCGTCTGAAGGAGGATAGTCATTGCGCACATCCTCATCTGTCCTTGCCGCATCGGCGGCAAGCGGCTGTAATGTCCGCTGACAGCCCTGCAGATCGCCGAGTTTATACTGGGTAATGGCCAGATCGTTGCGGATCCATCCTGTCTCCAGCCAATCCAGCGTATTCACGCAGTCACGGAGAATTTTTTCAAGCTTCGTCCTGGCCTGCTCGTACGCTTTTTTGTCATAGAGCCTTTTGAACTCATTGCGGGTTTTCCTGATTTCCAGGGGATCGCAACCCTGGACCGGTAGCATGTACATCCCTGTAAAAGTGGCACGCACGCCGCAATAATACTGACATTCCGAGTCATTCACAGTCACATTGACGCCGCTGCCTTTCGGCAGGAAGTTTACGATACAGGGCTTGCCCGCTTCAAAGGATTCCAGAGTGGCCCGGCCGTTTAGAATATTACCGTCCAGACCGCAAGTGTGCCCATTCGCCCCGACCGTTTCGATTTCAAAAGATAAAGCCCCATCCTTTCCCTGCTTGATGATAAGGGAGCCCCCACCGCCTTCCCTGATATATCTTCCGGATTGAAGCTGAATGTCCCCGGCAATTCCCTGCATCGAGCTGATCATGAGTATCATCAATAGGATAAAAAATATCTTTCCATTTTTATAGCCTTTAAACTTCGCTTTCATATTTACCCCCATGATGGTTATCAAGATGACGGGCAAGGCGCTTGCCCAGGGCGACGATTGTCCAGACAGTGGGCAAACCCAGCGCCTCTGGAAATACACTGGCGTCGCAGCAGTAAAGACCTGTAATTCTTGTGGCCAGGTTGGAATCTACGACTTCACCGATCCTGCAATTTGCCGAAGGATGTGCACCGAGCGGATCGAGAGCAATAACGTCGGATGATTTTGCTCCCGCTTTTTCCAGGACTTTTTTGACGATCCCTACACCCTTGTCCAGACGCTTGCGGTCCACGGCAGTTATAGGTTTGGAAATCGTATATCCCCGGATAATTTCCCCGCTGATTTCATCACGGATCTTGACCATGATCCCGGAATAACGCCGGAATTTAGTAAAATTCGGCAAATTCAGCGGACCCATGAAGGCGAGGAACAACAGAAACTGTGACCAGTTGGGAAAGACAGGCAGGATGGCGATTCCATCGGACTCATAATGTTCCAGCGTGCCCACGGTCATCGGGTTGGCCCGAAGTGTGCTGACCTGCGGGATGATTCCGCCGACAAACTGCAGCCAGTCGCAGGCAAAACCCCGCCCCGCCTCGTGGATGCCTGCCTGCCGCAGAAGTTCGACATTTGCCGTACCCGCCGAGAGAACAACGGTTTTGCCGTAATAATGCGCGGTGCGGCCGAAACGTTTTGCTTCCACCCCGATCGCCCTGCCTCTTTCAACCAGAATTTTTACAGCCTTCGTGTGCAGGAAGAGTCCGGCACCGTCGGCCATCGCTTCGTCTCCGTAGATGCGTGCGTTGAATTTCGCACCGGTCGGGCAGCCCAGCATGCAGCTCGAGCAGCCGACAACGCACTTGTCAGCATCAATGAAATTCTCCATTCGTCGCCAATGAAACCCTGCATCGTTTGCCGCTTCAAGCAGCCGCAAGTTGTCCGGACCGACCAGTTCGTCGGGAAGAATCTGGACCTTCATTTCGTTTCGTGCTTCTTCCGTTTCCGCAGTCAGGTCAATGCCGTGCGGGGCAAAAATCGCCTGCGGTGGAGGAGCGGCGCAGCCTGCCGTCAGTGTCGAGAGTCCGCCGTAATTTTTTGCAAACGTAATGAAAGATTTCTCACGGCTGCGGTTAAGGCCGAAGTTCCTCAGAATCATTGCGAGCGTCCATGTATTGCCCATCATGTCCATCCGGCCGCCCTCTTCCAGCATTACGACACGTTTGCCCCTGCGGGTCAGCTCCCTCGCCACGGTGGTACCGCCAATGCCTGTTCCGACGATTACGGCATCATATTCCATTTGCCGATCCTTTTTTTTCCATGGCCAGTCTTTCCGATTTAATCAGATCCAGATCCAGCGGATGGGTCTTTTCTCTGTCCCGGTAAAGTAAAAGAGCCTGCTCCGGGCAGTGTTCCGTGCACAAGCCGCAACCCATACAGATTTTTCGTTCGTATATCCATGATGAATCTTTCACCTGAATTGCTTTGAAATGGCAGATGCGGGCACAAGCGCCGCAGTGACGGCATTTTTCGGCATGATGCTCAATGGAGTAGCCCGAGTTTGCATTCATGGACAGGGCCGGATCAAAGCGGCGGGCAAAGCGTGTGGCCAGAAGGCTGACGCACGTGTCCGGGTGGCAGTTGCAGATGATTCCCGTACAGCCTCCCGTGGCCACTTTAAAGAAGGCCTGTGTCAGATAACCGTTTTGCCGGAATTTCCGGATGAGCGCCAATGCCTCCTCCGGAGAAATTTTGCGCGCATGGTATTTTTCTCCGCAATGGTCCAGCCAGAAAGTGGAAGTTTTCCGGCCGACGCTGATGCAGGAATTGATGGTCCAGGCCGGGGCATTCAAGGTCAGCTTGCAGGGGCAGTCCATTACGGCAATGAAGTCCGCCTCTTCAAAGAGAATGCGGTAGGCGTAGGCGAAAGGAACAATTTGTTTGTTTTGCTCGGAGGCAATATCAATATTTTCATTAAGGGTCAGGATTTTCTGAATATCGGATAAGGAAATGATTTTTGCATGATAGCGGTCGAAAGAAGTCCGGATGACAAACTTCAGCGGCTGAAACCAGCTCAGATAGCGCGCCAATAGACGGAAAAGATGATAGACGCTTCGAACGTACGGGTAATAAAAAGAAAAGTAAATGTAGTTGTGGAAGGCCCGGTCGATCCTCCATCCGTGTTTGGCCATCAGGGTTTTCGTCGATGCTTTCAGCGCGGCACCCCCTTCCCGGAAATGAATCTGGACAAGGCTGTTTACTGATCAGAACGGCTTTTCTGGAAGGGAAATATATAAAACATTGTATTGTATGTCAAAGGAATTAAGGGATCAAAGATTTGACGATGGCCTTTTAATACATGACTCCATGCTTTCCTGCTGATCACGAAGCGGCTTAAGGGAAATTTCTGTTCCGGCTTCTCCCTTGTCACCGTAATCAAACGGATTATCAAGGTCCTTGATCAGGAATACCATGTAAGCAATAAGAAAAGTGACAAGCAGGGTAAAAAACAGGGATGCGTAAAACGGTTCAATCTTCATGATGATCAGCCCCATCGCGACCAGGAAACCCATTGCCTCCACAATGGCATACGCAGAACTGATGAAACTGGTATCTCTTATCGTGTCGATGCGCATGACCATTCTTCTGATGTTGCCCTGATCGTTCTTCATTTTTACAATATAGGGCGGTGGAACACCTTCTTTGTCAATTTCAACCAAGAACTGGTTCATCATGCTTATTTTATCCAGCAATGATTTTGTTCTTTCTTTTCTGTAAAACCAATCCATCAATGAATCAACAAATGATTTTTGAAATTCCAGAAATTTTCGGGCGGAGACAGAGTTTCGTCCCTGTTCAATACCGGATGTATCATCCCATAATGATTTCAACGATGATGCAAGCTCACTGGGTATTTTCTCGCTTTCCTTGTAATCAGAAAGAACCCCTGTGAGAAGAAAGCCAATCAGAAATATCGTACCCGCAACCAGACTGGTAAAAAGGGCATTCAGATCCATTATTTCCAGACCGAATTTATGGGAAAGAAACTTCAGAAGGGCCACCAGAACCATCACGGGCATTACTTTGAACGCGACGGACCATTTCTGCCAGATATATTTTCTTGATGTTTGATAGATCGTTTGCTGTTTCATGGTTTAGAAAGCAATTATAAAAAATATCGTTTTCGGGGCGTGAACATATAAGCAATAATCGCAGGTGTCAATGCGATATTTTGAAAACTATTCTGCCGGGATGTGTTGCCCTTTGATCCATTGACATAAAATGCATCCGCTGTTACCTTCAGGATCAGGGGGAAGAAACATGGAAAGGATAAAAATCGGCATCAGTTCCTGTCTTTTGGGCAATCCTGTCCGTTATGACGGAGGGCATAAGCTGGATCATTTTCTTCGCGACACGCTGGGACAATACGTTGACTACGTCCCGGTCTGCCCGGAGGTCGAGTGCGGCATGAGCGTCCCCAGGGAAGCCATGAGGCTGGAAGGCAAACCGGAATCCCCGCGTCTGATGACCCGCAGCACGCGGGTAGATAAAACGGATATGATGGTGAACTGGGCAAAAAAGAGGGTGTCACAACTGGAGGCGGAAGACCTCTGCGGTTTTATTTTTAAAAGTGATTCACCCTCGAGCGGGATGGAAAGAGTTAAAGTGTATGACGACAAAGGCATGCCCGCAAAAACCGGCATTGGAATATTCGCGCGGATTTTTATGGAAAAATTTCCCCTGCTGCCAGTGGAGGAAGAGGGCCGCCTCCACGACGCGGCGCTTCGCGAAAATTTTATCGAAAGAATTTTTACCCTCCGGCGCTGGCGGGAAATCCGCAGCATGAAATCCGGCCGGGGCGCCCTGGTGGATTTTCACACCCGTCATAAATACCTGCTGTTATCGCACAGCACAAAGCATTACCAGGCAATGGGAAAGCTGGTCGCCGGGCAAAAAACAATGTCATTGCAGGAACTGAGATCACAGTATGAAGCGTGGCTGATGGAAGCGCTGAAACTGAAAACGACCCCGAAGAAAAACGTGAACGTGCTGCAGCACATGATGGGATACTTCAAGGAACAATTATCCGCCGATGAAAAAAAAGAACTGCTGGAAATTCTCGATCATTATCAAAAAGGCCTGGTGCCGCTGATCGTTCCCGTTACCCTTATCGGCCATTATGTCCGGAAATACGATCAGCCTTACCTGAAACAGCAGAACTACTTAAACCCGCATCCGCTGGAGCTGCAGCTTCGCAATCATGTGTAATGGATGAGTCCGTCTGTTTTTTAGCGGTCTGTGCCTTCAGAATTTTATGGCCTGACCGAAACCGGCTTTTTCTGCTGTTAATGAATTGTAATTTAATAAAAAGGGAACGGCCGCAAGCCATTCCCTTTTTTGTTCTTTTCAGATCTTATGCCGCCATCCCTGCGGAACGCTTTAAGGCAAGAATACGGTCCTCCAGCGGAGGATGGGTCATGAACAGGAGCTTTAACCCGCTGGTTGACGGTTTGCCCGCAATGCCGAATGCCTGCATCTGGCCCGGCAGGGGCTCGTTGGCACTGCGCTGCAGGCTTTCCAGAGCGGCAATCATGTTGCCCGCTCCCGCCAGGCCCGCGCCGCCCGCGTCCGCCGCGTATTCACGCTTGCGGCTGAACCACATCACGATGATGCTTGCCAGGATGCCGAAGACAATCTGGGCAACAATGTTGGTAATGAAAAAACCGACCCCGTGGCCTTCCTCATTTTTCAGAACAACGCGGTCCACAAAATAACCGACAATGCGGGACAGGAAAATAACAAACGTGTTGACGACCCCCTGAATCAGGCTCAGGGTCACCATATCACCGTTGGCAACATGACTCATTTCGTGCCCCAGGACCGCCTCGACTTCATTTTTCCTCATCGTCCGCAAAAGGCCCGTGCTGACGGCAACCAGTGCGCTGTTTTTATTCATGCCGGTCGCAAACGCATTGGGTGAATCCGATTCAAAAACAGCCACCTCCGGCATTCCGATCCCTGCCTGGGAAGCCTGCTTTTTCACCGTATCCACCAGCCAGATTTCCATGTCCGACCGGGGCTGTACAATGACCTGCGCGCCTGTCGCATGCTTGGCCATCCACTTGGACATGGCCAAAGATATAAACGAGCCGCCAAAACCGATCACCGCCGCAAAAATCAGGAGGCTCATATAGTTGATCCCGTTGGCGGTCAGATGCTGGTCCACCCCCAGAATCCTTACAACAATGCTCAAAACAACAAGAACAGCAATGTTGGTTACAAGAAAAAGCAACACTCTTTTCATTTTATGCCCTCCTCCGCCTGTTCAAATCATTTCAACAGGCAGCCGTTAAATTAACCTACTTAAAAATCTTCTCTTATATTAGTGTCAAGTTCCAGAATGTCAAGTGCTTATTCAGCAGGCACATGTCTATTGAATATTTTATAATATCAGCCACTTGTATATTAATTTTACAGATTGAAATACTGGTTTACCGACTCCAGGGCCACGATGACCATCTTTTCGATATCTTCCTTTTGAACCACATAAGGCGGCATAAAATAAATGACGTTTCCCAGCGGACGGAGCAGGACGCCTTTGGTGAGCGCGATACGGTAAATGTTGTAGCCGACTCTTCTTTGCCAGTCAAATCCCTCTTTTGTTTTTCGGTCCGCCACCAGTTCCAGTGCGCCGATCATGCCCAGCTGCCGGTATTCACCCGCAACGGGATGGCCGTCAAAGAGCTCCTGCACTTTTTCGCCGATCATCCGGCTTTTCTGTTCATTTCCGGCAAGCACATTCTCCTCGCGGAAAATGCGCAGCGATTCACGGGCAACCGCACAGGCAAGCGCATTACCGGTATAGCTGTGCGAATGCAAAAATGCCTTGAGCTCCCGGTAATCCGCATAAAAGGCCGAATAAATCTCGTCCGTGGTGACCACCAGCGACAGCGGCAGGTAGCCTGCCGTGATGCCCTTGGACAGACACATGATGTCGGGACTGACGGCGGCGTGTTCGCAGGCAAACATTTTACCGG
This sequence comes from uncultured Smithella sp., assembly GCA_964394715.1. Classification (GTDB taxonomy): domain Bacteria; phylum Desulfobacterota; class Syntrophia; order Syntrophales; family Smithellaceae; genus UBA8904. Next base: position 4,748 of record CAYMYR010000006.1, on the reverse strand, counting down.
TACGGCCGAAACCGACTGCGATTTCATCAGCGATAAAATGAATGTTATGTTCTGTGCAAAGCTGCCGCACTTTTTTCAGGTACGCAGGCGGATAGATTTTCATGCCCGCCGCGCACTGCACCAGCGGTTCGATGATCACCCCGCAGATCTCGTCCGCGTGTTCAGCCACTATGTTTTCCAGGGGCTCAAAACATTCCGCGTCACAGGTTTCACGTTTTTTGCCGTAGGGGCAGCGGTAGCAGTCCGGTCCGGCTGCTTTAAATGTATTCATAAGCAGGGGCCTGTAGATTTGGCTGTAAAGATCCAGATCGCCCACGGCAAGCGCCCCGAGCGTTTCTCCGTGATAGGCGTCCGTGACGGCGGCAAACCTGGTTTTCCCCGTATGGCCGGTCTGCTGATGATAATGAAAACTCATTTTCAGCGCTGCTTCCACCGCCGACGAGCCGTTATCGGCAAAGAAAACTTTATTGAGGTTTGATGGGGTGATCCGGACAATCTCCTGGGCCAGATCAATGGCCGGCTCATGGGAGAAATCTGCAAAGATGACATGCTCCAGTTTTTGCGCCTGATCGCACAGCGCCCTGTTGATTCTTTCGTTGGCATGACCGAAAAGATTCACCCACCAGGACGACACGGCATCCAGGTAGCTTTTGCCTTCCGTATCATACAAGTACGCGCCCTTGCCCCGTTCGATGATAATCGGAGGGAAGTCTTCATAGTCTTTCATCTGCGAGCAGGGATGCCAGATATGGTTCAGGTCTCTTTGCTGCAAAATATTCAAATCATCCTCCCTGCGCTTCACGAAGATATCACGCCTGACGAACACCCAACATCCCTGATGGCCTCAAGGGCCCGCGTAAGCTCTTCTTTCGTATGGGTGGCCATGATGTTGATTCTTAACCGGCTGGTGCCCGCGGGTACGGTTGGCGGCCGGATGGCGGAAACAAAAATCTTTTTCCCCATCAGGCGTTTGCTGAAATCAACTGCCACGTCCGGACGTCCCAGAACAATGGAAATAATCGGCGTGGGATGATCCGCCACATTAAAACCCATGGTGCGCAGTTCTTTTCTGAACCATAGGGAATGTTCGCGCAATGTCTCCCGCGCAGCAGGTTCACTGCGGATAATTTCCAGCGCGGCGAGGGATACCGCGATAGTCGCCGGAGCCGGAGCGGTTGAAAAAATAAAACTGCGCGCCGAGTTAACAAGGCAATCAATCAGGTTGTGCGAACCCGCCACAAAGCCGCCCTCGCTGGCCAGGGCCTTGCTGAGCGTTCCCATCGCGATATCGATACCGCCGTCAAGGCCGAAGTGATCCGCTGTGCCTCCTCCATTCTTCCCCAGAACACCCGTCGCGTGGGCGTCATCGACCATCAGCAGAAGCTGATGCTTCCGGGCAATTTCCACAAGCGCGGGCAGGGGCGCAATGTCCCCGTCGACGCTGAACAGTCCGTCGGTGACAATCAAACCGGGCCTTCCCGGGCATTGATTGATTTTTCGTTCGAGGTCCGCTGGATCGCAATGCTCATAGACAACGATTTCGGCACCGGACAGGCGGCAGCCATCAATGATGCTGGCATGATTGAGGCGATCGGAAAAGATCACCCAGCTTTTACCGGCAACCGCGGAGATAATGCCGACGTTGGCCATGTATCCGGTAGCAAAAACCAGCGCCGCTTCAGTGCCTTTGAATGCGGCAATTTCCTTTTCCAGCTGTCTGTGAATATCATAACTTCCCGTGGTCAGCCGCGAACCGCCGGATCCCGTACCGTATTGTTCGAGCGCGGCGTGTGCGGCGCTCCGGAGGCGTTCATCGAAACAAAGCCCCAGGTAGCTGTTGGAGGACAGCATCAGGATGTCTTCCCCGGCAATGCTCACATGCGACCCCTGCGGCGACTGAAGATACTTCATCTGCCGGTGAAGACCGCCTGCCTTGATGATCTGCAGTTTTTTATCAAAAAAATCTTCCGTCATCTTTTAAATGGTTTCCATTAAACTGATGATGTCGTCAAAACGCACGGCCTGTTCAAAAACTTCCCCGAAATTTCCGGACTGAAGGTTTTCCGTGTTCACCATCGTTACAAGCGGCAGAGTAAATACGGCTTGGGCTCCCGACATCTTTTTTATCGTTTCAACATTGTCCCGCTCGATCAGGGACTCCCCGACGCCGTTCACGAGGATGCCCCTGACGTTCAGGCCGGCGCTTTTGGCAAAACCGAGCGTCAACAGCGTGTGGTTGATCGTACCCAGCCCTGCGCGCGCAACCAAAAGGCATGAAAACTTCAGGTCACGGATCAAATCATACTGCATGAACCCATCATCGTTCAGGGGAACGGCCAGACCTCCTGCGCCTTCCGCGACAATCCAATCGTAGCGGGTCTTCAATTCATCAAGGCTTTTCCTGATAACATTATTGTCAATCGGGCGTCCGGCCAGGCGCGCGGCCAGGTGCGGCGAAACCGCATCGGCATATACGAAGGGCGTGACGTGTTCAGGCTCTCCGGCAAATCCGGAAACAACTTTGACAAAAGCCGCGTCCACGGACACCGCAGCGTTGTCAACAAACGTCGTGCCGCTGGCCACCGGCTTAAAGTATCCCGCACGGCATTGATTTTTCAGAAGCAGGCGCATCAGTCCCGCGGCGACCGCGGTTTTGCCCACACCCGTATCCGTGCCGATAATGTAAATTCCTCTGCTCAATATCAAGACCTGTCCATGTGTTTGCACTGCCATATCAAAAGACGTTGCGCATGGCAACGAAAGAAAAGGGAAGCGCCGATGAACTCAAATGCAAAATATCGTCTTCCGCCTGTTCTATTTTCCCAAAAATTGTGCTATGTTGTAGATGTATTGGAAACAGAAAATAAGAAGAACCCGCAAATCCGCAATATTCTGTTGTTTATCGTAATGATTTTACCTTTGCCGGCGGTTCGTTTCTTAATCCATACACGCTGAAACAACCCCAAATGAAAGTAATATCGAGGGAGGACGCATCATCATGGCGGATCGTGAAATTTACGTTACAAAATTTGACATGGACAGGCTGGTCGAACTGATCGAAGGGCTGCGTTTGTCGCCAAAAGCCAATCAGGAGCATCTTGATCTTCTGGAAAAAGAACTGTATCGCGCCGTGCTGGTGGAACCTCACGATATCCCCCGCGATGTCGTCACCATGAATTCCCGGGTAAGCATAACAGACACCGAATCCGGTGAAAAAATGGTTTACACGCTGGTATTTCCTTCCAGGGCCAATATTGCGGACAACAAATTATCCATTATGGCGCCTCTGGGCATGGCACTTCTGGGATATCGGAAGGGAGACATTGTGAAATGGACCGTCCCTTCCGGTGTTAAAAAACTCAGGGTTGATGATATTATCTATCAGCCGGAGGCGGCAGGAGATTATCATTTGTAATGACCGGACGCCATAAATCCCTCCGGAAAACGGCATGGCAGGAAAGACAGCAATAATAGCATGGATTTAATCGACACACTGAACCAGAAAGCCCTGAAAGGGACCGGCATCAGCGCATCTGAAGCACTGGAGCTTTTCATCGAGGGAGCCGGCAGCCCTTATCGCGTTTTCGCGGCTGCATCTGGGCTTCGCGAACAATTTAAAGGAAAGAACATCGTTCTTTGCGGCATCACGAATGCCAAATCCGGCCGCTGTTCCGAGGACTGCAAATTCTGCGCTCAGTCTTCTCACTATCCAACCGATGTCCCTTTCTATCCACTTAAACCGGCCAAACAAATGATTGCCGAAGCGCTACAGGCAAAAAAAGACGGAGCGGAATTTTTCGGAATCGTCACCAGCGGGAAATCCGTCAAAACCAAAAAAGAATGGACGGAAATATTTAAAGCCATTGATGGCATGAATAAACTCGGCATTTCCCCCTGCGCGTCACTGGGCATGATCAACCTGGAAAGAGCGCGCGAGCTCAAGGCCGCCGGGCTGTATCGCTATCACCACAATCTGGAGACTGCCCGCAGTTTCTTCAAAAATATCTGCACAACACACGATTATGAAGAAAACGTGGAAACCATCCGGGCGGCAAAAACAGCCGGACTGTCTGTCTGCGCAGGAACGCTTATCGGCATGGGAGAAAGCGTCACGCACCGCATAGAGCTAGCGGCGGACCTGCGTAAACTGGATGTCGATTCGGTTCCGGTCAATATTCTCAATCCGATCAAAGGAACGCCTCTGGACTATCTGCCGCCCCTGCCGCCCATGGAAATCCTCATGACCATCGCAGTTTTCCGTTTCATGCTGCCGGATAAGGACATCAGACTTTGCGGCGGCAAGGAAAAAAATCTGAGGCAGCTCCTGCCGCTGGGCATCATCGCGGGGGCCAATTCCCTGATGACCGGAAACTATCTGACCACCACGGGCCGGGAAAGCAGGCTCGATCATGAGATGATTATGGATTTAAGCCTTGTCCCGACAAGGATTCTCGATACATGCCGCTGTGACATTGAAGGTAAAAACGCCTGTGGTGCCGCTTCAAACAAAAAAAAGAAGAAGCCGTCACATCCATAACGGTTCAACCGGCCGGCAAATACATTTCTTTATCCGCAATCGATGGACCTGTCTCTGATGAAGTCCCCTTCAGGCTTCTTCGATGAAGCTGTGTCGCAATTAGGAAAAGAGTCATTCCGAACGTATGTGAGGAATCTTAATGCATTGTATTTATTGAAAACAAGATTTCTCGCAGAGTTTATCCTGAGCATAGCCGAAGGGCTTCGAAATG
>CAYMYR010000005.1:59929-72240 GCA_964394715.1 uncultured Smithella sp. | reverse complement strand
GCACCGAAAAATAAACTTGACTTTCTTTTTTCTTCCGATATAATGTTTCCATCAAATGATGGAATCGATCTGTGTAATACATCAGGAATAACCGCCCCGAACCTGTGGGATATTATTTTTTTAGTTTCAATAAAGCCGCAAACCGTGAAGTCAAGGATGGAAAACTGAAGATTTTCTGATGCCGTTCCGTCTCAAAAGGCCGCGGAAGATTCAGCTTTCCTGGGGGGGAATCCCTTCTGTGTCACAGGGGATCGATGGGGCTGGATGGTCTGTGTGGGAAATCAATCATTCGGGAAAAAGCAGTGCAATCAACCACCTCGAAGCAAGCTGCCGAGGTATGCACAGAATATCATTATATCGCAGCGAGCTGCAGAGAATCAACACGCGTCCCGCTTAAGCGGGATTGAATGAAACAGGAGGTGTCGCATGCGGGATGTCTTTGTGGTCAGTGCCGTAAGAACGCCGGTTGCCAGGCAAAGAGGTTATTATCGTGAATACATCGCCCCTGAACTGCTTGCCCTTGTCCTCAACGAAGTTGTCGAACGCGCCCACCTGGACGTAAACCAACTGGATGATGTGATCACCGGGTGTGTATACCAGATCGGCGAACAGGGATTCAATCTGGCACGGATGGGTGTTCTGTCCTCAAGGCTTCCGGAGACACTGGGCGGGATCAGCGTTAACCGGCAGTGCGGGAGCAGCCTTTCCGCTATCCAGCTTGCATCCGGGATGATCGCCGCGGGGATGATGGACGCGGTTATTGCCAGCGGCTGCGAGCTCATGACCAAGTATGGCATCGCCTCCGATTTGAACTGCGTGTTGTCCAACGGACAGAACGCGGGACATCCCATCACGAAAACTTATCTGGAACGCTACGGCATCCCGAACCAGATGACAGCCGCTCAGGAAATAGCCAATCAATGGCAAATAACCAAAGAAGAGTGTCAGGATTTTGCCGTCGCAAGCCATGAAAAGGCTTTCATTGCAGCAAAAGAGGGCTATTTCAGGAAAGAAATCCTGCAGGTGCAAGGCCTGGACAAGGACGGCAATCAAATCGTCTGCTCCACCGACGAACCGATACGTGCCGGAGTCACCCGGGAATCCCTTGACAGTCTCAAGGTGCTGCCGGGCACGGATTGGATGACAGCCGGTCTTTCCAGTACCGTGACAGACGGAGCGTCCGCCGTTCTGCTTGTGAGCGGGGAGAAATTAAAAGAACTGGGGCTGGATCCGATGGTTCGCGTTGTGGCCAATGCCGTGGTCGGTTCCGACCCCAGACTGATGCTTACCGGCCCAATGACCGTGACGCCGAAAGTGCTCAGGAAGGCCGGTTTGAAAATGGATGACATCGATCTGTTTGAAGTGAACGAAGCCTTTGCGCCGATTCCGCTGGCCTGGGCGAAGGAGCTTAAGGCCGATAGATCGAAACTCAATGTTAATGGTGGCGCCCTGGCACTGGGACACCCCGTGGGAAACAGCGGATGCCGCCTCAGTGTCACCGCAATCCATGAGCTGCAGAGAAGGAAAGCGAAATACGCCCTGGTGACTCTCTGCACCGGGGGCGGGCAGGCTCCGGCGACGATATTTGAAAGAGTGTAATTTTGAATTTTGTGTATGGTTGAAACTCAAAATCCGACAGTCCGGCAACGGACAGGGCAACGTTACTTCAAATGATGTAAAGACATTCTTTGACAAGGAGGCCAAAGTTTATGAACATTATTCCCTACACGGCTGAGCACAATATCTTCCGGGAAAGCCTTCGGAAATATCTGGACAAAGAAATCGTGCCCCATGTTGAAGAATGGGAGGAGGCGGGCATTGTTCCCCGAAGTGTCTGGAAGAAGATGGGGGAACAGGGATTTCTGTGCACGGATGTCCCCGAGGAATACGGCGGGGCCGGCGGCGACTTTCTCTATTCCGTGATCGTATGCGAAGAACTCGTCAAAAGTAACTTCTCGGGACTGGCCGCGTCACTGCACAGCGATATATGCGTCCCTTACATTTCGTCCTTTGCCTCAGAGGAGCAAAAGCGCAAATATCTGCCCGGCTGCGTTTCCGGCGATATCATCACGGCGATCGCCATGACGGAGCCGAACGCGGGCAGTGATCTGGCCAAAATGAAAACGACGGCTGTGAAAGATGGTGATCATATCGTGCTCAACGGGCAGAAGACCTTTATCAGCAACGGCATCAACTGCGACCTTGTCATTGTGGCTGCCCGTGATCCTGAAATCAAGCAGGAGCATCAGGCCGTGGATCTCTACCTTGTCGAAGCGGGCACTCCCGGTTTTGAAAAAGGCAAACAGATTAAAAAAATCGGGTGGCATGGACAGGATACGGCAGAATTATATTTTACGGATTGTCGGATTCCGAAGGAGAACCGCCTGGGAGAAAAAGGAAGCGGATTCATCAAACTCATGATGAAACTTCAACAGGAACGACTCGTCTGTGCCATCGGCGCGGTGATCGCAGCAGAGTTCATCCTGGATTTTACTATCCGGTATTGTCGGGAGCGCAGCGCTTTCGGGCGTTCGATATCCAAGTTTCAGCATATTCAGTTCGAAATCGTCGAGATGGCTACGGAGACAAAACTGGGACGGACTTTTATTGACAAACTCATCATGGACCATATCGAAGGAAAAAATGTCGTTATCGAAGTTGCCATGGCCAAATACTGGACGACAGATATGGCCTTTCGTGTTGCCGACCGGTGCCTCCAGCTTTTCGGAGGATACGGATATTGCGAAGAGTATCCCATTGCACGCGCCTGGCGAGACATACGCGTAACGCGTATTTTCGCGGGAACCAATGAAATCATGAAGGGAATTGCGGCAAAGTTTATGGGGTTATAGGCACAGACGTGACGAATATTTCAGGTACTGAATACGATATGGTACAAGGAGGAGTGCACCATGATGAATACGCCGTTGTTGTTAACCAGTTTTATGCAGTATGCGGCCAGGTATTTTCCGACCAAGGAGATTGTCTCCGTATATTCAACCGGCACTTTCCGTTATACGTATGCCGACTGGTATAAACGCACATGCCAGCTGGCGGGGGCATTGTGTTCTCTGGGGATTAAAAAGGGTGACCGCGTTGCATCCTTTTCTCTCAACAACCATCGGCATATGGAACTTTACTTTGGCGTTCCCTGCATGGGTGCGGTTCTGCACACCCTCAACATCCGTCTTTCCGCTGAAAACCTGGTTTACATCATCAATCACGCCGGGGACCGCATTCTTTTCATCGATGAGGATGTTTACTTTCTCATCGAACCCTTAAAAGATCAGCTCAAGACCATCGAAAAATACGTTATCCTGTCCCAGTCCGGAGTCATGCCTCAGACAACCCTCTCCCCTGTTGTCCTGTATGACGATCTGATCAGGGACTTTCCGGAAACCTTTGATTTCCCGACAGACCGCGATGAAAATGATCCCTGCATGATCTGCTACACCTCGGCAACAACGGGCGATCCCAAGGGCGTTGTTTACAGCCACCGCGGCCTGGTCATGCACTCCTTTGCCACGGGCGTCACTTTGGGCGTTCAGGAGACGGATTGCGCCCTGCATATCGTTCCGATGTTTCACGCCAACGCCTGGGGTGCTCCTTTTGCCTGCACCATGCGCGGGCTGAAACAGGTGTTGCCGGGCCGGCAAATTCTGGATATGGCAATGCTGTGCCGGATGATTGCCGAAGAGAAGGTGACCTTCTCCTGCGGCGTACCCACGATTTGGATTATGCTCCATAATTACCTGGAAAGCGGCGGAGCGCACGATTTCTCTTCCATACGTTATTTATTTTCGGGCGGATCAGCCATGCCACGGCATCTGATCGAATCCTATGAAAAGAAATACGGCGTGCTTATGGCACAGGGCTACGGTGCCACAGAAACGTCGCCGGTTGTCACCCTGTCCCTTCCCAAAAGCTATATGGAAACCATGAGTGTTGATGAAAAAATTGATATCCGGGCCACCGCGGGAATGCCCATACCGGGGCTCGATGTAAGATTGGTCAACATGGAAACGGGCAAAGATGTTCAGATGGACGGCAGCGAAATGGGAGAAATTCTGGTGCGCGGCCCCTGGATCGCTTCAGAATATTATAAGGATCCCGGGCAGACGGCTTTTAGCTTCCGGGACGGCTGGTTCCATACCGGCGATATCGGAACCATGAGCAAAGAAGGCTATATCTCCCTGGTGGACAGGACAAAAGATTTGATCAAAAGCGCCGGGGAGTGGATATCTTCCATCGATCTGGAAAACGTGATCATGGGATTTTCCAAGGTGCTGGAAGCGGCGGTGATCAGTCTGCCCGATGACAAATGGCAGGAAAGACCTTTGGCCTGCGTTGTGTCCCAGCCCGATGCGGCAGATAACATTACAAAGGAGGAGATCCAGGACTATCTGAAAGATAAGGTTGCCAAATGGTGGATTCCGGATGAAATCGTTTTTATGAAGGAACTTCCCAAAACCAGCGTCGGCAAATTCGACAAGAAAAAACTCCGGGAAACCGTTATCCCGGATATTCTGAAAATGAGAGGTAAGGCATGAACGCAAATCATCACGAGAGAGTAGCCGTTATCGATGCCTGCCGAACGCCGTTCATGCGCTCCGGTACGGCCTTTTATGATCTGATGGCCTGGGAGCTGGGCTGTTACGCCGTAAAAGGGCTCATCGTCCGGACGGGGATTGAGCCGTCACTCGTCGACTACGTGATTATGGGAACGGTGATGGCTGATATCGCCACAACCAACGTAGCGCGGGAAATCATGCTGGGGGCGGGACTTCCCGGAACGATACCGGCTCATACCTGCACGGCAGCATGTGTTTCGGCAAACATCGCTGTCACATCCGCTTGTGACATGATTCACGCCGGTCAGGTGGAGACAGTCATTGCCGGAGGCGTGGAATCCCTGTCCGATCCGGCAATCAAAATCTCAAAGCGCTACCGCAGGTTCATTCTTGATCTTACGATGTTCAAACGTCCGAAAACGCTTTCCGGCAAAATGAAGCTGCTTCGAAAAATGAAACTGAAGGACTTCTTTGTTCCTGAAAAACCGGCCATCGCTGAGTATTCCACGGGTCTTTCCATGGGGGCCAATGCTGATCGATTGGCACGGCGGCTCGGGATTACCAGAGAAGATCAGGATGAATACGCCGCGCGTTCGCACAGACTGGCGGTTGAGGCGATCAGCAAAGGGATCATGAAACGGGAAGTCATACCCGTTGTTGTCCCCCAGACGGGTCGGGTGGTAACCGATGATAACGGGCCCCGCGCGGATGCCACGGCCGAAAAGCTTGCCTTAGTAAAACCGGCTTTTGAAAAGCGCTATGGAACCGTTACGGCGGGCAACTCTTCGTTTCTTACGGATGGCGCATCGGCCGTCCTCCTGATGAAGGAATCAAAAGCGAAATCTTTGGGATTGAGACCGCAGGCGTTTATCCGGGCTTATGCCCAGGCAGGATCCAATCCATGGGAAGAGCTGCTGCTGGGTCCGGCTTTTTCTTCAGCGCGTGCATTAAAAAAAGCGGGCATAGGGCTTGCCGACATCAAAGTTCTGGAAATCCATGAAGCGTTTGCCGCCCAGATCCTTGCCAATATCCGCTACATGGAATCCGAAAAATGGGGCAGGGAAAGTCTGGGGCTCACAGGCAGCATGGGAACCATTGATCGGGAGTTCCTCAACACAAGGGGTGGTTCTCTTTCTCTGGGCCACCCTTTTGGCGCCACGGGAGGAAGGCTGATTGCGAGTTGCTGCAACCGTATGCAGGAGGAAAACGCCCAGTTCGGTCTGGTCGCGGGCTGCGGAGCGGGGGCTGTGGGCAATACCATCATTTTAGAAAATGCACAGTAGAGGAGGCAGCAATGAGATATCTGGCAATGGAAAAAACAAAGGATGGAATTGCTATTATTACGATTGATTGTCCGGAAAGCAAAGTAAACAAGGTTTCATCAGGCCTGCTGGATGAAGTGGCCGGTGTCTTGGATGATATACAAAATGATAAGAGCATCAAGGGGATGGTGATTGCGAGCGGCAAAGAAGACAACTTTGTTGTTGGAGCGGATATTGATGAACTGAAAGGAATGCGAACCACCGAGGAAGTGATTGCCTACATCAGCAAAGGTCACGCCATTCTCAACAGTCTGGAAAAAATGAAAATCCCCGTGATTGCCTGTATTCATGGCAACTGCCTGGGGGGCGGTCTGGAGCTGGCGCTGGTCTGTAATTATCGGATGGCTGTCAACGGTCCGCAGACGGTTCTGGGATTTCCGGAAGTGCAGCTGGGGCTGCTGCCTGCTGCAGGCGGAACGCAGAGGCTCCCACGGCTTATCGGTCTTACGGCCGCCCTGCCCATGCTCCTTACCGCGCGAAATCTCCGGGTGAAGAAAGCCAAGCGCGCAGGGCTGGTGGATGAGCTGATTCCTCCCTATGGGATCAAGGAAACAGCAGCCAAAAAGGCGCTGGAGCTGGCCGGGAAAGGGAACATCAAAAGAAAGCGCAAGCGTTCGTTTTCCTCTTACCTTCTGGAATCCAATCCTGTCGGCAGGTCCATCGTGTTTTCGCAGGCCAGAAAAATGGTTGCCCGCCAGACTTACGGCTGTTACCCCGCACCATATGCCATCATTGAAGCAGTGGAGCATGGACAGAAACACGGAAAGGCCGCGGGGCTGAAAAAAGAAATCGAACTTTTCGGTCGGCTGGTGACAACTGCCCAGTCTAAAGCTCTCATGAGCCTTTTTTTCGGCATGACCGATCTGAAAAAAAATCCTCAGAAAAGCCTTGCCCGGAAAGTGGGGAAAATGGCCGTCATTGGAACCGGATTGATGGGGCAGGGCATTGCCTCTGTCTCCACGGCTATTTGCGATACCATTTTAATGAAGGATGTTAAATTGGATGACGCTGCCCGCGGAATGAAGGAGATATGGAAAGGACTGGAAAAGAAAGTCAAATCGGGCGCTATTCTTGAATTTGACAGTCACGTTCAGTACGGGAAGCTTGTTCCCTGCGACGACTACTCCCTGTTTAAGAATACAGATCTTGTTGTTGAGGCCGTGTTTGAGGATCTTGCTGTTAAGCAGCGCGTTCTTGCCGATGTGGAAACCGCGACGGACGAGCGAACCATTTTCGCATCCAATACCTCGGCCATTCCCATTCATGATATTGCCGAAGGATGCAAAAGACCGGAGAATGTGATCGGGATGCACTACTTCTCACCTGTTCCCAAAATGCCTCTTTTGGAAATCATTACGACAGATAAAACTGCGCCATGGGTGACAGCCACCGCCCTTGACATGGGGATCGCCCAAGGGAAAACCTGCATTGTCGTCAAGGACGGCCCCGGTTTTTACACGACACGGATTCTGGCGCCTCTGTTGAATGAAGCCGTTCTTCTTGTGGAGGAAGGTGCGGATTCCGTCGATATAGATAGGGCAATGAGGCAATTCGGCTATCCTGTCGGTCCGATCACCCTTATTGACGAGGTGGGGATTGATGTGGGTGCGCACGTCGCCATGGGTTTGGGAAAGATGTTTGCGGCAAGGGGCATGCAGTCTTCCGATGCTTTCCCGAAACTGACCGCAAAAGGGTACAAGGGAAAGAAAAACAAAAAAGGGTTTTACCGATATGATGGAAAAAAGAAGAAAGGGAAAAAGATACCCAATGAAGAAGTCTATGCCCTGCTTGGTGCTGCGCCCCGCAAAAAATTTGATGCAAAATTGATTCAGCAGCGGGTAAGTATGATGATGATTAATGAAGCGCTGATTTGTTTGCAGGAGGGGATTATTTCCTGCCCTCGTGACGGGGATATCGGCGCTGTTTTCGGTTTGGGGTTTCCGCCTTTTGAGGGAGGGCCGTTCCGTTATATCGATCGTGTCGGAGCTTCTTCGGTCAAGGCCACGCTGGAATCCCTGGAAAAAACTTACGGGAATCGTTTTGCACCCCCTCAGATCCTTAAGGACATTGTGCAAAGCGGCAGGAAATTCTACGGGGAATAGTAGTATGCCATGTCCGGAGCGCTGCAGGCTTTAAGTATAACTTTAAGGATAAGCGGACGGGCTTAACTTGACAGGGAATCTTGAGCACAGTTTCATTCTGTTGGAGTCCGGGAAAATATAATAAAAATTAATTATCTTTCCAGGACATTCTTTTTATGTCTTCGCTTATGAAGATCCTCTTGGTCTGATGATTGATTTGCGGTTTTTTGGACCGGTGGAGAAACGAAACAGACGGCTGAAGAGTCCTTTTTTGAGTTTAGGATCGGAAATCCCCCTCAGCTTTTTCAATGTCTGCTCCAACTCGATGTCCTTAACGCTTGGATACTGGAGCAGATCATCGATCAGTAGCTTGGGTTTCCCCGCATTTTCTTGAATCGGGACAGGAATGACAGGCTGTTGATAACCTGTGGATAACTTCGCAAGGTTATCGTCTCGCCTTGATTGTTTTTGACCAGGCAGTTTATAGCTCTTTTTATTCAGAGCATGAAGAGCTCTTTCTACGATGACGGAATAGCTCTCACCGGTTTTTTCCTTTTCCTCGGCAAGGATTGCCCGAGCCTCATGGGATAATAAGACCGTTATGGAGGTCTTGCCTTCGGCTTTTTGTTTCTCACGCCAAATTTTTATTCTATCTGACTGTTTTTTCATTAATTTTAATTGTTACAAGTAACAGAATTGTTGATTGCTTGTAACGTTACTTGTTTAATTTGTCAATATTTTTTTATGTTTTTTTTTCAGGTTTTCCAGTTGCTCAGGCAGCACAGCCAGCTGAGAAATTAAATCTGCCTTTCAACGATATGAAATGTTAAATCAATGCTTATCCGTTTTCAGAATCTCCGAACAGTGGTAAGCATTTCAGAATTGAGGATGCATACAATGTAATACACATCTGCATCTAGAGAATCGATATTTACCGTTTTGTTCCCTCGTTTTTTTATAAAGATATGTTTGAGTCGCTTAGATGCCGACAACAACAACTTTGCCTTCCTTATTCGTACCGGAAGGTGTCTTTGCCGTATCGGAATCACCCGTGCCGTCCAGCAGGATGAATTCCGACAGTCCCTGCACCTCCGACAGTTTTGTAGGAGCGTTTTGGGCCTGACCCCAGCGATATATATACTCCGGCTCCGACCAGGTGAAACGGTGGTCGGTATGTTAATCTACTAATAACCGCTGCAGGCCCGTTCCGTGTTCAGACAAAAGCTGCTTGACACATAATCCTTCACCTCATATACTTTTTGCGGGTGCAGGAAGCCCGTGTCCATCGATTCCATTTTTTATATCGCATAAGAAAGTTATAGATTGTTTCGCCTTCTCACAAACGAGAGGCAATTTCCGAAAAAGGAGCGCTCCATGAAAGACGGGTACTGGCTGGTAGGGTTTCAATACGAGTTAACCGGGAATCTCTATAGTCTGGGAAGAATCCCCAGATGCAAGTCTGCGATGCTCAAGCATTTGAAACCCGGCGACAGGGTACTCGTTGCCGGAGTCGGACATGGAACGGAGGCCATAGAAGCAAGCAAACTCGGCGCGAAGGTGACGGCTGTTGACCTGTCGGAAACCATGATCAATCAATTCCGCAAGCGCATTACGAAAGAGAACCCGCCCAACGAGATCCGTGTGATCAATGATGACATTTTCAATATCAGGGAGACAGGTCAGTATGACATGGTCATTTCAAACTTCTTTCTGAATGTATTCTCCGAGACAAGGGTGGTCGAGGTTGCAAACCACCTTGGAACACTTGTTAAGCCCGGCGGGTATTTTGTTGTGGGTGAATTTGTCCTGCCGGAAAAAACAGGGTGGCAAGGAATCGTACAGAAACTGAACTGGTATTTTGCCATTACTTTTTACAGCCTGACCACTGAGGCGGTCTTTCATCCCGTGTGGAATTACGCCGGCCTTGTGGAAGGAGCAGGTTGTAAAATCCAGGAGATTGAATACTTCACAATTTGCGGCATCAGGCTGTACTGGTCAATCCTCGGGAAAAAAACCTGACAGCGATTGTCGCTCTATTGTGGTGCTTCATTATAATCTTTTCGTATCGACCAGCGGGAGATATCTTTTTTATACTCCGAATTCATGAAGATTTCTCCCTTCACCCGAAATGACATGAGGAGTGTCATTTTTGTCTATTGCGTGATCTTGGTTTATGTAAAGAAGCGTTAGACGCATTAAACCAACTGCTAGCCCCCGAACTGCTCTTTAACCGTTTTAAATGCCCGGTCTGCCACATCGATGGTTTTTCGGATATCGTCTTCAGTATGAGATGCGCTTAAAAACATGTTGTGATGCCAGAAGAAGAACACCCCGTGCATAGAGCATTCTTTGCAGAAGAGCTGGGCCCGCCTGAAATTCTTTTCATTGGTGAAATGCAGGAAGGGGATGGCATTTGGCCCGGACATTTTAAACTGGAGGCCGTGGGCGGCGGCGCATTCTTCGAGCCCCCGGCGCAGTTGCATGCCGCGCGCGTCACAGCTGCCGGCGGCGTCGATTTTCTGCATTTCATCAATACAGGCCAGCGCCGCCGCCATCTCGGGCGAATTGTTCCAGTAGGAACCGGTCTGAAAAGCTTTTGAGGCGACCATCCGCATTTTGTCCGTCCCGACCAGGGCGGAAATGGGATAGCCGTTGGCGATTGCCTTGCAGTAACAGGCCAGATCGGGCTTGAAGCCGAAATAATGGGCCGAACCTTTGATGTCCAGCCGCCATCCGGCGCGCACATCGTCAATGATCAGCACGATATCGTTTTCATCGCAGACCCGGCGCATGCCCTGCCAGTAGCCGGGAGCGGGGAGCATCTGCTGATCGAAAACGGGGTGATGGTAAGGGGTGAACATGGCTCCGGCGATCTGGTTCTTATTCTCGTTCACAACCTGCCGGAAGGCATCCAGGTCTCCCCAGGGAACCATCAGGATATTTGCCCGGTCAGCGGGACTGATTCCGGTATGGTTGGAGCCTGCCCATGGCTGGGTCCCGTGATAGCCTCCATGGGCCAGCACAATCTTGTTTCGCCTTCTGTAGCCCCGGGCCAGGACAAGGGCCCAGGAGGTGGTGTCCGCGCCGTTCTTCGCGAACATGGCCCAGTCGGCGCAGTCGTTCACCTCCACCATTTTTTCAGCCAGATCAATCAGCAGGGTGGAAGGCGGCATAGTTGCCGTTCCCTTCCTGGCCTGCACGGCAAAAGCCTCATCAACCCGGTCGTGGGCGTAGCCCAGGATCATGGGGCCATAGGCGCAGGAATAATCGATGTATTCATTGCCGTCCACATCCCAGAAGCGCGGACCTTTAGCCCTGGCAATGAAGTAGGGATAGGATCCGGGAATGGTTGTGGAAGGATTGAAATGCCCGTAGATGCCCTGGGGAATGACTTTGGCGGCGCGCCGAAACAGCGCTTTAGATTGCTCAAAAGTATAGGCCATGCTTTATCTCCTATTGCAGATAGACGCCCGCCTTGTCGAGAAACATGTTGATTGCTTCACCCATGTGAAGATCACCCTCGACAAGAATGTCTTCCAGGCAGATTGCGGCAAACACGTCCACCCTGTCATCAACAATATCCAGGAACAGGTCCCGGGTGGCAAATTCCATCAAAAGATCGGGATCCGGAGTGCGGCCGTTGCGAGCGGTTACGTTTTGCCCGTTGAAAGTGATACTGACAGCCTCGTCGTCTTTGATCCTGACTTCCGCAACCCCCCTGAGGTTCCGTGCAATGATTCTGGACTCGGGTTCGAACGCGGCAATGGCGGCAATGGCTCTGCCCACCGTGTTGATAAGAAGCCTGGCCTTCGTCTCCCGGGGAGGATTGGCGCCTTTCAGGATGGTCTCCATTCTTTTGGCAAGGTTTGAGAACACTTTCAGCCCCCTGGCCTTGAGCAGACCTTTTAAAGGGATCGGGAAGCCCGAACCGGTGCCGGTAAACAGGTTATTGAGGATCCTTGCGGTTGGAAAAAACAGGATAATGTCAGGCTTACCGGCCTTTCCCGGTCCAAACCTGATGGTGCCATCCTTCATTTCCAGAGTGGCTCTCGGGCCTTTCAGGCCGACGATGAAAAAGATCCTGCCGTTCCATGTCCGTGCAAGGGAAAATGCGTCTGCATCCTCCCTTGTCAGGATTTCAAAATTCGAAAGTATGGCATCCATGTGGATTCTTGCCAGAACGTCTTCGTTTCGCACATGATCCTCGTCAGGTGAAAAAGCCGGTGAACAATAAAATTTTTTTGTAACCTACTATTTAGCCGGAAGCCTGTCAATAGGGGTTGCATAGGGGTTGCATTCTTTTGCCCCCTTTGGATGTTTTTACCTTCTATTGTCCC
>CAYMYR010000005.1:0-59829 GCA_964394715.1 uncultured Smithella sp. | reverse complement strand
ACGATAAGGAGATGATATGAAAACTGACTTTTTCTGCTGGAATAAATGAAGCTCCTGCAGGAAAGCGAGGGAGTATCTCTTGCAAAAGAAAGTGGAAATCAACGAGCGGGATTTTTTCAAAACGCCTTTTACGCGAGAGGAAATCGACGCCCTGCTGCAGAAGCAATCCGCTTCGGAAATGTTCAGTTTTCGTTCACCCAGTTTTAAGTCACTGGGGCTGGATCCGGCAAAGCTCAAGGATAAAGATCTGATTGACCTGATGCTGAAGGAACCGAGACTGATTCGCCGTCCCATTGTGAAGATCGGTCCGAATGTTTATTTCGGGGCGGACATCAAGACACTGGAGAAAACTATAAAATCCTGATTTGAACCCGGACTGGATATCTGATGCTTCATGTCCCTGTCCCGGAGATTCTAAAAACTGCGGCACGACGAAAAATTTGCACTAACCGGAGGAAAAACCATGAGCAAGCCAATGACCTATAAAGGCTACTTTGCAAAGATAGAATACAGCGAGGAACGGGGATGCCTTGTTGGCTGTGTTTCCGATATTCAACATGAAATCAATTTCCAGGGTGATTCCGTAGAGAACATCAAAAAGGCTTTTGAGCAGGCCGTTGACGGTTATCTGGCCGGTTGCGCCGAAAGAAACGAAGAACCGGAAAAGCCTCACGAAGCGCGTTCAGTGGTACGCATCAGTGCGGCTTTGCACAGCTTGATAGCCGTGGCCGCCAGGAAGGAAAACAAAAGCGTCAATGCCTGGCTGGCTGAAGCCTGCAAAAAGTCTGACGGCAAAGAAGATTGATGATGGCTGTCGCGGGGTAATCCCTGAGATATTGGTTTAATGAAATAGGCGCAATACGAGAATGAATGACAGGAGGGGAGTGCTGCATCATGGAGAAGATCATTTGTTTTTCCCTGGGATTGTCCCCCGAGGACATAGAAAAGGGAAAGATTTCGTTTTGTGAAGCTCATCAGGAAAAGATTGAACTGGAAGTGATTCCCCTTATGGAAGACATGATGCCCGTGGGCGTGGGAGAAATATTGGAACGAGTGTCGGCGGACGGAATGGGGCGGGACGCCGTAAAAGAAAAGCAGGGCTCCTCTCCGGTACAGGGGCAAGACAGGGTGGTGATGGTCAACGCGATGGAACGAGAGCAGGTTCTGCGCGTGATGAGGAGCTTCAAGGCCGTTTTGCCCGATCCTCAAAATATGATCTTTGCCATCATAACCGATACAGCTCTTACATGGACTTTTGGCGAGTATATCGAACATCTTGCCGTGGAACATGAATATATGAAAACGCGTAGGCCCGCAACGAAATCGTAACAGGACAGAAGTGACCTGAGTCTCCGAAGCGAATTGACAAATCCGCTCGTTTGTGAGAAATTTTTATATCAAGAAATTATACAGGAGCAGCGAGTATGGAAAAGAAAACAATCCGGCTTTATCACGCAATCGGAACGGCCGTATTACTGACGGCCGCATTTTTGTTCACGCTGATCATACTTCCCGCCGACATGGGTTTTGCGCAGGGGACCGATGATAAATCCATCGAGTGCCAGAAAGAAATCGCGAAAACCATTGTGCATGGAACCGCGCTGGGACTGGGTGAAGTTCTGAGGGATGTGAAAGGAGAAAAAAAGCGCATCGCTCTGATCCGTAAATATATCAGCCCCGTGCGTTTTTACGCGGACAACACGGGATATTTCTACGTCTATAAATACAATTGCGTGAATATTGCCCATGCGACCCAAAAAGAACTGCAGGGGAAAAATCTATACAAGCATAAAGATGCAAAAGGGAAATATGTTATTCGTGAACTGAGCGATGCGGCGAAGACCGGCGGGGGATTCGTTGATTTCTACTGGCTGAAACCGGGCACCAAAGGCGAACAGAAAAAAGTCGGTTATGTTGAGCCCATCCCGGGAACAGACTATTTCATCGGAACGGGTGTGTATCTTCCGTAAAAGGAAAAAGGACAATAAATAAAGGACGGGGGCGGGGAGAGGAATTTGAAAAAAGTACTGATTATCGATGACGAATTATTTTTTTGCAGAGCCATCAAGAAGAACCTGGAAACGAATGACGAATTTCAGGTGCTGACCGCGACGCGGGGGGATGAGGGGATAAGCATTGCGAGGGATGAGCAGCCGGATGTCATTCTCCTGGACATCATGATGCCCGGCATGTCCGGAACCGAGGTGACGGATGCGTTGTTGGGGGACCCGCTTACCCGTTCCATTCCCATTATCTATGTGACCGCCATCGTGAATGAAGATGATATTCAAAAAGGCGCGGGCATTTCCGGCGGCAAAGCCTTAATCGCGAAGCCCGTTAAAATCGATGAACTGGTCAAAAAAATAAACGAAGTTTGCCAGAGTCAATAGCCCGCGACTGCGTAAGAATGGTGCTTCGCTGATAATCAGGCTCAAAAGGAGAAAACAGTGCATCCAGGGCGTAATATTCTTTTCATCATCATAAGTCTTGCCTGTATAATCAGTGCGGGATGCACACATCTCAATACGTTTCAGCGAGAGGGTGAGATACGTTTCCCCGGGTTGAAAGCGGCGGTCGAGGTCCTGCGTGACGAACAGGGAATTGCTTATATTTACGCGGCTAACGAGGAAGACCTGCTGCGGGCACAGGGGTTCGTGACGGCCCAGGACCGGCTCTTTCAGATGCATCTGACGCGGCTTATGGTTTCCGGGCGCATCAGCGAGCTTGTGGGAAGGCCGGGCCTGGAATCGGATATCCGTATGCGCACGCTTGGCTTTGTCCGCCAGGCCGAAAAGCATGCGGCCATGTTGAACGAGGCGAACCGGCGTTACCTCCAGCTTTATACGGAAGGCGTTAATGCGTTTGCTGCACGTAAGGATGATTTGCCTCTAGAATTCAGGCTCACCGGAATCAAACCGGAACCGTGGACGATTGAGGATTCCCTTGCCATTGTCTACTACATGGGATGGTCTACGGCGGCCAATGTCAAGGACGAAATCATTGCCCAGCTGCTTGTGGAGACTTTGGGTCCTGAAAAGGCGAGGGACCTTTTCCCGCTCAACATCAATCCGGACACGGAAAACACTTGTCCGCCGGCGAAAAAAACAGCCAACGATTCCCTGCCTGAAAAGACGCATCTTAACCTGGCCGCTGATCCGGTTCTCATGTCCCTGTGGACAGAGCAATTTCCCGGGTTGCACATCGGCAGCAATAACTGGGTTGCCGGTCCGGCGCTTTCCGTAAGCGGCAAACCGGTCGTTGCGAATGACCCGCACCTGGATGCCCGCATTCTTCCCGGTCCCTGGTATCCCTGCGGACTGATCGCACCGGAAGTCAGGGCAGTCGGCGTGAACGTTCCGGGGATTCCGGGAATGGTCGTAGGGCGTACCGGGGACATCGCCATCGGAATGACGAATTCTTATGCCGATACGCAGGATCTTTTCATCGAGACCATTGATCCGGCAGACGCGAATCGCTACATGGAAGGCGGCAGGTCTCTTCCCTTCAAGATTCTGAAGGACAAGATCAGAATAAAAAATTCAAAAGCTGAAGGCGGCTTTGAGGAGGAAGAAACCGCCATTCGTTCGACAAAACGCGGACCCGTGGTTTCTGGCGTATTGAAAGGGCTCGATAGCCGCAAGGTCATTACCATGCGCTGGTCTCCATTCGAAACCATGGCGCCGTCGCTTGGCCTGGATCAACTGATGAAGGCCCGAAATGTTGTCGAGGTCCGTGAAGGGCTTCGACAGATCACGGCCATCATGCTTAACTTCGTTTTTGCCGACCGGGAAGGGCATTTCGGGTGGCAGACGACGGGACGCATCCCCATTCGCGTCAAGGGAAACGGTCTGGTTCCGTTTCGGGTGACCGACGGCCGCGACAACTGGAGCGGCTGGATAGACTACGAGAAGATGCCGCAGTCCTATGATGCCGCGAAAGGCTGGCTGGGCACCTGCAATCATTACACCGTCCCATGCAATTACCCTTATTACTATACTTCCCATGCCTCGCCGTCCTATCGTTACCGCCGGCTGACTGAATTGATGGATGAGCCCGGGAAGAAGACGGTTGACGATCACTGGAATTTTCAGCGTGATCATTTAAACGTGATGGCAAGGCAGATTGCCCCCGTCATGTCAAAAGCGCTTCTCGCTCATCAGGACACGGAAGCCATGGGGAGGATTCTCCAGCGCTGGGATTACCGTGATGAGAAGGATCAGGCCGCACCGGCTGTTTTTCAGTCTGTCTATCGTCATTTCTTCCTCGCCGTCTATCAGGATAAACTGGGGGAGGACCTCACCAAATTGCTCATCGATCATCCCTATTTCTGGCAGGAATCACTTCAGCGAATGGTCCTGGCGGGCAAGTCGCCCTGGTTTTCTCAATCACGGGATGATCTATTCCACAGGGCCGCCCTTGAAGCTAACCGGGAAATGAGCCGTCTTCAGGGGAATGATCCGGAGAAGTGGAAATGGGGCCGCGTGCACCATCTTAAACTGGTTTCGCCGCTGCGACTCAAGGGTTTCGGCAGCGGGTTGCTGGGCGGCGGTTCCCATCCCATGGGGGGATCGCAGGAGACCCTTTTACGGGCCAGATTTGATTATAATAACCCCTATGATGTAACAGTTTCCGCATCCCTGCGCATGGTGGCCGATCTTGGTGATCCGGACAAGGTTTTGGCCGTTCTGCCGGGCGGTGCTTCCGGGCGTCAGTTCGATTCCCATCATCAGGACCAGGTCGGGTCTTTTATGAACGGAGAAAAACGATACTGGTGGTTTGGCGATCAAAAAATCCGCGAACACGCGGTGGAAAAACTCCGCCTGTTTCCGTAAATTTTTATCGGATTTCATCATAAAATGGCTGAACTTCAGCCGGCTATGTGATACAAAGATAAATCCATCGTTAATAAATGTTTGGAAAGTCAGGCGCCGTGGTGAATTTTACGGATTTGCGATGATATGGGAATAACCGGAATGCCTTCTGAATGTGAAAGATGAATGTGCCATGACTGAACTGATGATTGAATATCCTGTATGCGCGATTGATGGCAGGGAACTGTTTCCGGCCCGCACGGTCTTGTCGGACGAAAACCTGCAAAAAATGGTTTCAGGCAACCAATCCCCTGTCCGGACAGGCAAACTTCTGGAATTCGGATCGATAAAGCCGGACATGCTGGAGTTCCTTGACCAGGACAATTATCTTTCCGTATTTGACAGCAGGGAAACCCGTCTGAGGCTTTTGGCCAGGATGATGAAAGTTGAGCTGCCGCTGCCGGTACTGGAATCAATATATTTCTTCAAGGAGTATGATTTTTACACATATCGGCATCTCCTTACGGTTTCTGCGCTTTCAACACTTCTGGCTGAATGTCTCGCAAAAGACAGAATATCCATGATGGACGGCGTTGTCGGGGCGCCGTCCCATGACATCGGGAAAATAACAGTGCCTGTGGATATTCTGAATAAACCAACCCCGCTGACGTTCGATGAACATAAAATGCTGAAGCAGCATACGCTGACCGGTTATGCACTGCTGAGCCATTATTTCCGGGACCCGTCAAATATCACCGCAAGAGTCGCAAGGGACCATCATGAAAGACGGGACGGTTCGGGATATCCCCGGGGAATCCGCATTGACGAAACCATGATAGAGCTTGTCATCGTCACCGATGTATACGACGCCCTTATTTCTTCAAGACCTTACCGCCCGTCTTCTTACGATAAACGTACGGCCCTTGAAGAAATAACGAAAATGGCTGAGAAAGGACAGGTTGGCTGGAATGTTGTCAAGGCATTGATCAACCAGAACAGAAAAAAGCGCGTCAGCATCGACGAGTGCCTGGTGTCGCTGGAAAAAAGGGGAGTTCCCCCGTCCGATAACCTTTATGGCAGGATCGTGGATAAAGATCCCGAAAAAACCGAAAAATAAAAGAGACTCCAGCATATTCTTTCTCTGCCCCGGTCTGTCGCAGGCTGGATCCCGATGGTCTGCCGGGTCGGTGACGGGCCGGATCAGGTCAAATGCGTGGAGAATAAAATAAGGAACTTGTGCCGGATTGTGCCTGGAGTCCGGGGCAGGTTATCAGGAAATGAAAATCGCAAAGTGCATCATTATCTTTCTCACTTTTTTGCTGGCCTCCTGCGCGGCCTCTTTGCCTTACAGGAGTTTGTCCGGTCCGGATGTCAGGGACGCTTTGAGCTCATTCCCGACGCAGGAAGACCATCCCGACGCAACGGCCGTCTTCCTGCTGAATTACGGAAGCATGGAGATGTCTGACGACGGGACGCAAGTCTATAAGCATATTGTCCGCTGCAAGATCCTGAATGAAAGAGGATATTACCTGGCCAAAAAATCCATAGGCTACCGGGAAAATTACAGCCGGATAAAGATTCTTTACGCAAACACGATCAAACCGGATGGAACCGCCGTGCCTCTCAAAGAGGAAGACATCATCGATTCCGCCGCTTATTCACAGTATGAAGAATACACGGACATCAAAGAAAAGAAGTTCACCATGCCTGCGATTGAACCGAATTGCATTGTTGAATATGCATACGAGGTGCAACACACAAGACCGTTTCTGCTTCATGATTATTATACCCGGTTTGCCCTTCAGGAATTTTTTCCGGTAAAAGAAAGAGTGATGGAAATCATTCTGCCCGCGAACAGGAATCTGCACATTGCTTATTTCAAAACAGACATCAAACCAACGATAGAGGAGTCTGACGGCAAAGTAAAATATACTTTTACAAACCGGGACAGTGTCGAAATTATTCCCGAGCCGAATATGCCCGGCCCGACGGACAAAGATGTTTTTCCCCAGGTTCACTGCTGGACCCTGAGCCGCTGGGATGTCATCTCAAAATGGTATGCAGGGCTCGTGAAAGAACAGATGCAGTCCGATGAGGCCCTGGTTGATTTTACCCGAAAACTGGTGGCCGGCAAAACCAAAGATGAAGAAAAAATCAGGGCAATTTTTGATTTTGTTGCCCGGAAGATCCGATATATGGCTGTTGAAATCGGCCCTCACACGATGAAACCTCATCCGGCACGCGATGTTTTCAAGAAAAAATACGGGGACTGCAAGGACAAGACGACGCTTCTTTTGACCATGCTCAAAACAGCAGGCATAGAAGGCCGCTTGGCGCTGGTACCGAAAGACCCGGACACACTGGATGAGGACGCCCCCTCGATGAGTTATTTTAACCATGTCATTGCGGCTGTTCCCCGTAAGGACGGTACCTTTTACTGGCTGGATGCGACCAACGTGGTCGCATCCACAGATTCGGTGCCGTTTCTTGTGCCTTCAAAGGTCCTGCTGATCAACGAGGACGGAAGCTATCAATTTGTAAAGACCCCGGATCTTGACGACCGCAGGGATTATACAGATCTTGTGCAGCGGGTCCATGTGAAAGAAAGCGGAGATGCCGAAGTTGATAATATTTACAGCAGTTATGGCAAGTGTGCAGAAGCGGAAAGAAACAAATTCAGAAACCTGTCGCCCAGGGCAAGAGAGCAGCATTTCGAAGCAAAGGGAATCGAGCTTCATGAACTGGATATATTGAACCTTGATGAATTGGATTTGCCTTTCATCGTCAAAGCCAACGGGGTGATGAGAAATGAAATTCATAAAGTTGACGATAATGAAATGATTTTATCGGGTGCCGCAATGATCAGGGATTATGATGAACTGACGGCTGTGAAATCAAGAAGATACCCCTTAAGATTTACGGGAAGCGGTCTTGTTCGATTTAAAAAATTCTTTTATTTCCCCAAAGGGTACAGGATCCGGAAAATGCCGTCGGACTATAAAATAGAAGACCCCTACAATATCAACGAGGTAAAATATAGATTTATCGGCAATGTGTTCATCATGGAAGGAAAAACAAAAGATTTAAAATATACCTTGAAGCCCGGGGAATTTAAGGTTTTTAAAGAACGCGCGCTGGAAAGAAAGAAATACAGGACGAGTGTCAGGAATATTATTTTTGAAAGAAAGTAAACGCCGGAACCGGCCGGCTTCTGCTTTGCAGTGCTTCGGGGAAGTTCCTGCGCTTTTTCACTCACCCATGATCTGAACAATGATTTCCCGGTGCCTTCCGCGGTTGTCGAAATCGATGAAAACAATCTGCTGCCATGTTCCCAGCGTCAGTCTCCGGCTGACCAGGGGAATCGACAGGGAAGGCTTCATTAATGCCGCGCGGACGTGCGAAAACCCGTTTCCGTCTCCCCATCGCGCATCGTGTTGATATGGGATGACTGACGGGGCGATCCTTTCGAGGGCGTCCTTAAGATCCTGCAGCACCCCGTCTTCATATTCTATGGTCGTCAGTGCTCCCGTGGATCCGGGGCAAAAGATGGTAACTAGTCCGCTGTTGATGGAGGACTGTTTTACAATCGAAATCACACCGGACGTGATATCAATAATGTCGCTGAATCCTTTTGTGTCAATCGAGATTGCCTTTGTAAAAACCATTGATTTTTCTCACGGATTTCTTTTTGCAACGTGCTCTTTTTTTTTGAGACTAGGAAAAAAATTTTTAACTGTCAATCAAATATTGTCCTGAAATTCCGGTTGATTTCTTTCGTTGGTTCCTGTATTTTCAATCAAACATTTCAATATCCATAAGGAGGGAATAATGAACAAAGCAGATTTGATCGAAGAAGTGGCAAAGGCTACAAGCAGCAAAAAAGAAGCGGAAGAAGCTGTAGGCGCAGTATTGACGGCAATCAAAAAAGCCCTTAAGAAAGGCGACACGGTAACGCTTGTCGGGTTTGGTACGTTTGGTGTCAGCAAGAGAAAAGCCCGTACCGGCAGAAATCCGCAGACGGGTGAAGCTATTAAGATCTCCGCGAAGAAAGTCCCGGTGTTCAAGGCCGGGAAAGATTTAAAAGACGCCGTCAAATAAGTAAAGGCTTTATTGCATTGTTTCCTTAAGCCGTCCCGCGGGCAGGCGGGACGGCTCTCTTATGGTTTTGTCGATTCCGTGATTTTGGTTTTTTTCTTCCTGTCCGAAGCCGGACAAGCGGGCCGCATTCAGGTGGATATGCCCAGTCTGGGCAGAAGCCAGGCCTGGACAAAGACCCACACACCAATGATCAGCAACAAGATTAAAATATCGTTCATCTCCTTTATCCTTTCCAGTCACACTTACGTGACGTGACGTTCGATCATGGTTGTCAGCTGCTGTTTGGACAGCAAACCGATCTGCGTTTCCTGTACCTTTCCCCCGCGAATGACCAGCAGGGTGGGGATGCTCCTTACACCATACTGTGACGCCGTTGCGGGATTATCATCCACATTGACTTTTACCACATTCACCTTTCCGTCATACTGGGCCGCCACATCCTCCAGGATCGGACCGATTGCACGGCACGGCCCGCACCAGGGGGCCCAGAAATCTACCAGGGAAGGCTTCTCGGCCTTTAAAACCATTGAGCTGAAATTATTGTCATCCACGTGTTTTACATATTCTGAATTACTCATTTTTTGTTCTCCTTATTCATTTATTTAGCTTCTTTGGTTCGTCTATGGTAAAAATGAACCGCTTTTGATGATAAATATACATGTTGATGATTTGTGTTTCATTGATCTAAATCAACTCAACCGAATATTTTTTGCTCTATGGATATCTTGAATCAAATAATGGATATAAAGCTTTTTCAGGGTGTTGCCCCGGAAAAAATACGAACCCTTACGGCGCAGGCCGCATTCAGAAAATATAAAGCCGGCGAAATGGTTCTCGGCGAGGAAGATCCGATCAAATCATTTTACGTGGTCATATCCGGCCAGCTAAAACTCTACAGAAGTTCTTCGGAAGGAAAAGAGCAGACGCTGCAGCTGCTCGGTCCGGGAGATCCTTTCGGTCTTTGCACGGCTTTTGCCACGGATTCCTTTCCGGCCAGTGCAATGGCCATTGTGGAGAGCACGGTGCTCCTGATCCCCGGTACCGTCATGGAAGCAACAGCCATGCAGGAACCGGCGCTCCTGCTGAACATCATCCAAATCCTGTCGCAGCGTCTCAAAGAGTCCATGACCCTTATAGAATCGCTTGCCCTGAAAGAGCTTCCCGGCAGGTTGGCATCTTTTCTTCGTCATTCATTGCCGGCCGGGGATACAAAAGCGAAAAAAGCCGCTATCAGGTTGACAATTTCACAAAGAGAGCTTTCCAAAATTCTGGGGGCGACCCCCGAAGCGCTTTCCCGTACCCTGAGAAAAATGGCAAATGACGGCATCCTCTCCACCTCGGGGCGGGTAATTACCATTCTGGATCATCATGCACTGGAATCACTGGCGGAAGGCGAATAAAGAATAACAAAATTTGGCGGGGAATAAACCGTCCTTGCTGCTCTGGACATTCCCGGCATGGTGGTTATCGCTTCGGTTTATGGATGATGAGCCGTCAAGCCAAGTCTTTCCGCGTTTTCCTTCATCAATTCAATCAGGGTGCGCGCATTGGACGAAGGGAAATTGATCAAGGCCGCGTAATTACATCCTGTTATTTCTGCAATCGGCTTTCCCTGGGGATTATGAAAGTTATCGATGATCATGTCGGGTTTCATTCGGGCATATCGCATTACTTTGTTCGGACTTAACTCATCCGCGCTGAAAACACCGATGATATCAAATCCCAGCCATTTCACAAAGGGGACCTGATGTTTCTGCACCAGAACTCTTTTTTGTCTGACAACTTTTTTTTGCGCTTGCTTTTGAATATCAGCCAATACTTTGTCGAAAGATTTTTCCCACGCGGCTTCCCTTTTTTGAGTCCCCAATTTTTCGGCCAAAAGCCTTGCCTGTTTTTTCAGATTGTCGGGATCGTTGCTGGTAACAATAACCATCATTTTATCCGGGGGCAAACCGGCGGCAACGGCGAGTTTTTTAACAAATGGTTCATAACCGCCGTAAACCAGCAGGCTCGCGAAACGCAACCGGGCGATATCCGACGGTCGATAGTCATATTCCGGGGGATGCTTCAATTCAAACGGTGCAAGAATGCGGACATCATCAGCGCCGGCAGCTTCCGCAATGGCGCCCGTCCAGCTGGTTGAGGCCACAACGGTGATTTTATCATCAGCCTTTGTTGTACCGGTGGAAAGCAAAACGGATAAGGCAACACAAAGAATGCATAAAACGGAGAAAAAAAGTTTTTTAAATATGTTCACGGACGGATTCATCTCCTGAAAGATTTTGCGATATGGCCGTAAATTGCGGCCAGGCAAACCATCAGCACCGCGGCAATTGTGATGCTGGCGCCGCTGGGGTAATCATAAACCATGGAAAAGACGACTCCTCCCATCTGCGACAAAATGCCGAAAAGGGCGGAAAGCATTAACGCGCCGCGGAGGCTTTTGGCAATGGAGAGCGCCGCAATGGCAGGAAGGAGAACCGCAGCATCAATCAGCAAAACCCCGACCATGCGGATGTTGACGCCAATGGCCAGACCGGTCAGCAATAAAAGTGCGTTGCGAATCTGTTTGGCAGGAACTCCCAAACTTTCGGCTACTTCCTGATTAAACAACACCATCTGGATTTCACGGTAAAACAATAAGAAGATGAGAATGATCAAAACGGCGAGCCCCCCGATCACCCAGATCTCCAGTGCGCTCAAGGCGAGGATACTGCCGGAAAAAAGAGCAAAGGCATCCATTGCCGGAACGCCGGCTTTGTAAAATATCAGGAAAGCCAGACCCAGAGACCCGGTCATGAAAAGCACGCCGCTGACGCCGGTATCCATGTTTAAAAAATCGCCTGCGGGGCCGAGAAGCAGGGATGCCAGGAGTATTCCCGCTATGGCGCCCGCCAGGGGTGAAAGCCCGAGAACCATCGCAATCGCAGCGCCGAGCAGAGCAATATGCATAAGGGCGAAGCGGATTGTCGTCAGGTTGAGGTTTAAAATAACCACACCCAGCAAAGAGAGCCCTGCGCCGGAAAGAAAGGCGGCAAGCAAGGCCTTTTGAAACAGGGGGATGGTCAGAAAATCATATAAGGACATTTATCGTTCTTCCAATCGGCCGTTTTTCAATAAAAGAATGCGGTCACTCATTGCCTCCAGGTGCTCCGGATCGTGACTGATCATGATCAGTGTCAGGTGATGTTTCAATTGAATGGTTCGGATCAGTTCGATGATTTCCGCCTGTGATGCATGATCCAGATAGGTGCTGGGTTCATCCATAAGCAGGATCGGCGCTTCACGAACCAGCGCGCGTCCAATAGATACCTTCTGCTGCTCTCCGCCGGAGAGAAGATGCACCGGTTGCCATTCTTTGTGAGACATCCCTATTTCCTGGAGAATCTCGCTCACTTTTTGCCGGTCCTGCACCGTTGGGCACTTAAAAAAACCAAAACCCATGCTCCATCTTCCCATGAGAACGGCATCATGAACGGAAACAGGCATTTTCCCCGGCGTATGCAACTGTGGCACATATCCGATCCGGCATCTCATTAGCCTGCGCACGCGGGGAGTGTCCAGTGTCTGTCCCTGCACACGCACATCGCCCTCCATGGGCGCAATCAAACCCAGAATGACCTTGAACAGGGTTGTTTTGCCTGTTCCGTTATCTCCCGCAATGCCCAGGGCTTCGCCTTGCCGAACTGTTAAATCCAGTTTGTTTAATACCTGATGACGGCCGTAACCGGCAATGAGTCCATGAATTTCGACGACTGCCTCCCGCGTCATATTTTCTCCGCGATCACATAAAATTCGTTTGCGTCGTCGCGCAGCTCTTTGACATGGAATCCGCAACCGGCAATGGTTTCAGACAAGGTCGCCACGGGATCCAGCAGGTCCTGACGGATCAGATCGTGAGAGGATGATCCGTGAATGCTGTTGATGAATTCTCTCCCGGCAAAATGGTTGACGGCCAGAACGCCCCCTCTTTTCAGCACACGGTGCAGTTGGGACAACGCCAGGGATTTGTCGCGAAAATGCGGATATACACCGTTGCAGATTGCAACGTCCACCGTGGCATCGGGCAGATTCAGCATATGAACATCACCTTGCAGAATCACCAGTCCGGCACCGAATAGGGCCGAATACTTTTCCCGCAATTTTTCCAGCATGCCTGCCGACAAATCCAGGGCGATGACCCTGGCCGGATGAAAGGAAAAAATGTGCGGAATCAGCAAACCGGTTCCTGTTCCCACATCCAGTGCGGTTTTGGCTGAATCAATGTGCAGTTTCCGGAGAAAGGTTAGCACCACATCGGTTGCGGGTGACGGTCCGCTTTGGTCCCATCTGTTGGAAAATTCATCGAAGAATTTTTCCCTGGCTGAATCGAAGATCACTTCCTGCATAGGCATTCCGTTTCCATAGTTTAAAACCTGATATTCACGCCCAGGAGGCAGTTAATGCCGGGCATGGGATAATCTTTCTTGTATGCATAATGGACATTGGTCAGATTTTCTCCTGCCAGATAAACTTCTCCCGTCAGTGCAGGCTTCGGCAGGTTGAACTCCCAGCTGATTTTCCCGTTTAAAATCCAGAATCCGTCAATCTTTGAGATGCTGGTTCCATAATTCAGGTTACGGTTATTGGCGACGTATTGGGAATTCTGGTAGGTGGTATCCAGACTGATTTTCAGATATCGGAAAAGCCGCAGGTTGCCGCCGGCTGAAGCAGTCCACTCAGGCGCATAAGGCAGATTGTCCGGAGAGCGTTTATAAAGCCAGGTGCCTCCAGTAAACAGGGACAGGTTTTGAATCGGTTCGACGGAGAGGGTTGCCTCCAGTCCCTGCGTTTCAAAGTTCGCGATATTTTCATAATGAGGCGGAGCCGGGCTGGTAATAATAATCAGGCGATTGCTGCCTTTATCGTAGAACCAGGTCAGATCGATCCGGGTTTTAGGGCCCAAAAAGCGGCCGATCCCCGCTTCCAGGTGATCAACGGTTTCCGGGTCTAGGTCTTTCCAGCGTGTATTGCCCCTCCAGAGCATATTGGATTGGGCGACGACGTAAAGCCCAGGATAATTGACTCCCCGGCCGTAAAACAGATGAAGGTCTGTAAGAGAATCTTTCAGAACAATTCCTGCCTGAGGCGCCCAGCGGGCGTCGAAGTCGCTGTGGTTGTAGTAACGAACGCCCGCCGAGGGAATCAATTTCCATTCCTTGATGAGATTGAATTCGTGTCCCAGTAAAAAAAAGGGAGACAGAATGCGGAATGTATCACGTGAGAAGTAGCTGTCCTGTCGGAGCAGTCCCCTGTTGATGGTCACCGTTCCGGATGTGCAGTCCCAGTCGGCCCCGACCGTGAAAGTTCCGCCTGTCCAGGGCTGGATGGCTTCACGCGCCCGAATCCCGTAATTGTCAAATTTGGTAATTGTATCGTAATAAAAATGATCGGCAAGGTCATACTGATCCGTCCATCTGGCTATGCCGTTATTCCAGTATACCTTCCAGTCACCCTGAACAATGCCATAGGCATGCGAAAGGGTGGCAATGCCCAGATAGTCTTCCGTTTTAAAAGTTCCCTGCCTCTCCTGCGGGCGGTTCTCCGGCCCCGGATCGTCAGCGGAGTTATGGGTTGCATTGGCTGTAACTGAAATCTTCCACTTGTCGGAAAGTTGATGGCCGATGTGTCCAAAGTAATTCTGAAGCTCTCCTCCCGCATTTTCCCTGTGGCCTCTGGACTGTTTGAAGCTTTGGAGAAGATAATAGTCCGTATTCCTGATTTTTCCGCCATGCTCAATACTTTCAATCCATGTATGGTAAGAACCTGCCGCACCGCGAATGCTGGTTGAGAAGCCGTCTTCTTTTTGCGTTTTGGTGATGATATTGACGGCCCCGGCTGTCATGTTGCCAAACAGGACCGGCTGGGCACCTTTTGTTATATCGATTCGATCGGCGATATCCACGCTCATGATATCCATCAGGGGGTGAGTCCAGATGCCGGCAAATTTCGGAACCCCGTCCACCAGCATTTGGATTTCCGCGCCGGGACGGGAACTTCCCATGCCTCGAATGTATATCGCGCCGCCATCGCCGCCGCCGAAGCTTCCTACGAAATTGTGGCGCGAAATGTTTATGCCGGGCGTGCGCCTGAGCGCCGAAGGCAGATCCTGAGCATTTAAATCGTCGATCTGTTTTTTACTGACGATGGTGACCTGATTTCCCGAATGGGTCACCCGGTTTCCTTCGATAATCGGTGATGCCACCACCACTACTTCTTCCATCCGGACAGGATCTTCAGACTTTTGATCCGCGGTAAACGCCGGATATTGAAAAAAGAGCAAAGCAAACAGGCACAGCGGACCCCAGAACCGACACTTCATCATAATGACCCTTTGCAGGAAAAATGAATTATTCTCATGAGGCACGATCACTGCGAAATGCACGGGCGGTCATCGTGCTACGAATTAGTTTTTCGTGACATAGAATATCGCGGTTGTCAATCAATAATGTTGCTGAATGACCAAAAAGATTTGTTGAAATATATCCCTTGACCCATTCATTCATTTTTTTATATATATCAACAAAATATATTACCTCGGGATAGGAACGATGAACTCCAAACTGGTACGATTCGGTGTTTCTCTGGAAGAAGAATTGCTGACGCGTTTCGACCGTCTGATCAGGCAAAGAAAGTATACGAACCGATCCGAAGCGATACGCGACATGATCCGGGAAGAGCTTATCAAGAAGGAATGGACGGATAACAGGGAGGTGACCGGCGCCATTACCCTGGTTTATGATCATCATGCAAAGGCCCTGGTCACAAAAGTGCTTGATGTCCAGCATGATTATCATACCTGCATTCTGTCCAGTCAGCATATTCATCTGGATCATCACAATTGTTTTGAGATTATTGTGACAAGGGGTAAACCAAAGCAAATTGAAGAACTCTATCGGAAATTGAAATCCATTAAGAGCGTGAAGCATGCCGGATTTATGATGGCGACGAAGGGCGATGACCTGATTTGATTGAAAGAGTAAGTTAATCGTCCTGGAAGTGCACCGGGCAAGAAAAGAAAAGTTATTGTTGTTGCTGCGGATGTTCATGCACTTACAAGGGATTAGTGGCGCTAAACCAGAATGAGCAAAAGCGCCGCAACGAGAAACAGTCCCCATGCGGTTACATCCATGCCTGCAAGCGGAATGAAAATGAGGCTGCCAAGCAGGCAGCCGACACATCCGCCGATCAGGTCGGCGGCATACAGCGGGGAAATTACTTTTATCCGGTCTTCTACTTTATGGATACTAGCATAGGCAAAAATGCCTCCCACTGCAAAGCCCGATGCTCCCAGAAGAAATGAAATCGGGGCCAGGCCAAGTGAGATGCCCATGGTTAAAGTGATTCCTGTATAAGCGCATAAAAAACAGAATCCAATAAGCAAGAACGCACCATACAAACGCTTGAATGGCCTGTGCTCCATGCTATCCGACATCTTTTTGTGAATTGCCATTGCGCCTGCAGCAAGACCTGCCATGAAACTCATCATCAGAATTCCGATATCCTGATAAAGCACCCCGTGCGTAACCTGATAATACAGTAGTAGGATGGTTTCCAGCACCATGCCTGTAAATCCGGCTGCGGCAACGAGGATGATTCGTTTCAGCGCGGGCTGAACGCGAATGACAAGCAAAAAGATGATGAACCCAATGCCGGACAACCAGACCCATGAAGATTTTAGAAATCCCCGGTCGATCACGAAAAAGGGATCAAGCAGGGCGATGCGCGGATAAAACTGTGAAAGCCAGATAATGATGGCATACGGATAACAGACGGGTCTGATGTCGGTGTTTGCAGGTGCATGTTCATGATGGAGCAAGTCCCTGATTTTGTAATATCTGTCGTTGGTGAAAAGGTATTCGATGTAACTTTTTGAAATCAATCTTGTTGAAGGCTGCCTGTTTTGAAGGCGGCGAAACATGATTTCCGGAGATTCCGGAAGGGACGCATTTGAGGCGGTAACCACGTTCGTGCTTCCCGGAAGAAAAAGCGTTTCGGGGAAGACAGACTGCAGGGCCCGGTTGATGCTCGTGTTACGGCGCGCAAGCGGAACGGTCCACAGGTTTTCAGCCGTGTGGAGCCTGAAGCCCAGAATCCCTCCATGCTTAAGCTTTCCCCGGCATTGTTCGAAAAATTCCCGTGTGTAAAAACGGTTTGTCTGGCCTGAGGAAGGTTGGGGCATTCCGACCAGAATGAGATCGTATGAGCCGCTTTCTTTCAGATACCGGCGGGGATCGGCGAAAACAATCCGGACGTTCGGGTTGTAGAGAGACTTGCGGATATCATCAGGGAGATGGTGGATGGTGAGTTGGAACAGAACGGGGTTGAGTTCAATATAATGAATCCGTTGGGGAGTATATTTCAGCATTTCCCGAACGAGACCTTCGATTCCGCCACCGAGGATCAGCACATCCTTCGGATTCGGGTGCTGAAGCGCCGTTAAATGGCAGAAGTATTCGGATTCCGTTCCTTCCGTTTCAAACGCCAGGGCGTCATTTTCAAAAACGGAAATCTGATTTTGAAGCCGTGTAACACTGATTCTGCCGTAAGGAGAATCGCTGCTTTCCACCAGGTTCGGGTGATTCAGCATGGTCATCCGGCGATCCAGCAAGGAAGTGTTCCACAGGAGCAGCAGAAAGAAACAGCTAAGAAGGATAGCCGACCAACGGATGAGAACGGCCCTGACCCCTTTGAGAAGGAAGAGAGGCGTTATAACGGATATGAGTGAGCATAAAAGGACTGCCGAGAAATTACGAATCCCCCAAAAGATCAGCAGGGTGGAAACGAATCCGCCGATGAAACCGCCCGCACTTTCTATTGCGTAGGCAAGAGCAAGGGTTTTGCCGTCTTTCATGTAAGTCTTTGCCGCCCACTGAAACAGAAGGCCGGACAACAGCCCGGCCGGAAGCAGGGAAATGAAGACAACGATCAATTGTTCCAAGATGGGAAGGTAGGCACCGGGCACTCCGCCAAAGATGATACGGCTGGACCGAATGAACAGGATATCTATCGGAAGGACAATTCCAAAAAGGATGAAAAGCGCGGCAATCTGACGGGGAGAGGGAAAAAGAACCCGCCGCCCGATGAGAGCACCTGCCGCAGTCCATAACAGCCATATTCCCAAAGCCAGCAGATAAATCAGTTCGACGCCGTAGAAGGCAACATTCAATTCCCGGATCAGGACAACCTGACCCAGGATCGAAATCATCCCGATGGCAATCAGTGAAATGACCATGGATTTATTTGAACTGTGATTCGCTGAAAACAATTGCCTGGAAGGTTGAGAATTTTGCTCCCTTTTTCCAGCTGCCGGCTGTCAATCCCGCTTTCAGGCAGAGATGATCGAGCATTTGTTCCCGGTTCCATCCCTGTTCCGTTGCCACCTGAGGAAGGAAAACAGCGGAATGATCGTCTTTGCTCAGTAAAACACCATCCCTTCCAACGACAATTTTGTCAGCGCCGGCTACCTGTTTCATCGGGGTCAATACGGATATCTCGATTTCGATATCCTTCAGTTCATCCGCCGTCAACTGGGGGAAACGCCGGTCGTTAAAGGCTGCCTGAAGGGACATGATGCCGACCAGTTTGACAAGCGGTTCATCCGCAACCATTCGGCCGATGCAGCCACGGAGATCACCCTTTTTCCTGAGGGTGACAAAGACGCCACGCGGCTGTTGGAGCCTAGCGTCAAAACCTCTTGCCAGCGGGACGGTAGTTGTGGAGAAGAGGCCGGATATGGTTTTTCTGGCAAACGCAAGCAGCGCTTTTTTATCTGCCGGCGTGAGCTCGCCGGAGGCAGACGTCGCCTTCTGAGAGGGTTTGGCGGCAGGGATTCCCTCGTATTGGGCTTCTGCCGTAAAAACAACAGCCCCGTACCCGACAACCCGCGAACGATCCCCCACGGACAAATCTCCCGAATTGGCGTAGCTGACCACCACACCGCGGACGGCCCCAAGGGCCTCGGCAGCCGCCATTGTTGCAAGGACCGGAGCTTCACCGCAGACGCTGGTGTGAAGGTTGGGTATGCTTCTTTTTGCCTGAGACTTTACAGTTGCCTGAAATATGCCGGGGTCGAGTTTTGCAACGGCCGCGAGGGTTTCCCTGTCCACGAAATTGGCATTTTCCGCCGACGGATAGTGAGAAAGATCGGAACTCGCGACAATCAACGCCCGTCTGTTTTTCAATACCTTTGCCAGGGCACGGCCGAAGCGGGTGCACATCTGCGTGTCCGGTGAACCGACAACGGCGGGGACAATTTTTGCCTCCGGAAAGATCACCTGAATAAAGGGCACCATGACTTCAACGGAATGTTCGGATTCATGAAGCGATGTATCGAGCGCGCAATCCGCCGGATCTTCTTTGACAAGAGCGGAAACGATGCTCCTTTCAATGGGCGCCGTTCCCAGGGGTGTACGAAAACCGCTGCCTGGATAAAGAGAAATTTTCTGAAAACCTGAGTTGGTATGATTGGTCCCCAGAATGACGACCACATCATACTTTTCATGGCTGACCTGTTTGAATCCGTCGGCGCAGATTTGACCGGAGAAGATGTACCCCGCGTGGGGAACGATGATGGCGACAGGCTTTTTTACCTTTGCTGGAAGGGCATCCTGTAAAAATTGTAGAATGGCGCTTTTGAGCTTGACCGGGGAATCCGGATAAAATCTTCCTGCAACGGCGGGTTCACGAATATCTGCATTTGACATTTTATTTGCCTCACATGATGTGGAACAAAATAGACTGCTGATTAACAATATAACACACAACCGCAAAATCTTCATTTTTCATTCATCGCTTTCTATGCCCATACACCGGCAATTTTTCGTCCGCAGAATTTGCATTGCCCGTTATTGATGTTCATTGCTGTCACGAAAAAACTCTGCCGCTCGATCACGACCTTTCCGCAGCCCGGGCAGTAGGTATGATTCCCCGGATGGCCGGGTACGTTTCCCACATAGGGATAATACATGCCTTTTGCCAGGGCCAGATCCCGGGCCCGTTCCAGAGTGGCAACCGGTGTGGGCGAAAGATTCCTCAGCTGGTAATCCGGATGAAATCGTGTAAAGTGAACCGGAATGTCCGCGCCCACTTCTCCCAAAATCCAGTTGATCAACTCCTGCAGCATCTTGTCCGAATCATTTAATGTCGGGACAACCAGGTTCACAATTTCAAGATGAACGCGGCTTTTCGCGATCTGTTTGATGCTTCTGAGAACGGGACGCAGCGAGGCCCCGCAAACGGTACGGTAAAAATTCTCGCTGTATCCCTTCAGGTCTATCTTGATTGCGTCAAGAACCCCGCACAGTTCCGCGAGAGGATCTTCGTTGATGAATCCACAGCTGATCATCACGGATCGGATATTCTTTCTTCTGGCCTCTCCGGCGATATCAACCATATATTCGGAGAAAACAGTAGGTTCATTGTATGTAAAGGCGATAACCGGCGATTTGCTGTTTTTTGCGGCATCAGCAATCCTGGAAGGATGTGCGAATGGCCCCTGATGGTCTTCGGGGGATGCCTGCGATATCTCCCAGTTCTGGCAGAATTTGCAGCTGAGTGGACAGCCGGCGGTCGCAAGCGAAAATGCGGAGGAGGAAGGAAGATAATGGTACAGGGGTTTCTTCTCGATGGGATCGATATGGATGGACACGGGGCGGCCATAGACAAGGCTGCGCAGTTCTCCGCTGACATTCATGCGTGTCCGGCACTTCCCGCGCTTACCATTGGCGATGGCGCATCCGTTGGGGCAAAGAAGACATTTGACAATAGTCTGTTCACGGGAGGCTCCTTCGCCTTTAACGGCGAGCGGTTTCCAGTAACGGGCCACGGGGGCCAGACGCACGATCTCATCAAGATAAGAGGCCCCAAAGGCCAGTCCCGAATCGCGACCAGACCAAATCCTCTGCCAGGCCGGATCGGACAGGATGATGCCGCAGCCGGACGCCGCCAGCATTTTCGCGCATGTTATCAATAAATCACGTCTTGAAATCATCATCATATCCTCGGGAGATTTCTTACCGTGAATCAGCATTGAATGCTTTAATTATAGAGAAAAACGG
The DNA here is from genome assembly GCA_964394715.1 of uncultured Smithella sp. Taxonomy (GTDB): domain Bacteria; phylum Desulfobacterota; class Syntrophia; order Syntrophales; family Smithellaceae; genus UBA8904. The sequence continues at coordinate 38,822 of CAYMYR010000005.1, read as the reverse complement.
TCGGTGAAGTCAATGGGCAACATCGGGACTTTTCATTCTGTCTCAATTAGGATAAAATCCTCAAAAATCGAGTGATGCGCAGCCCATCGTTTGGGTGCACCGGCCTCGAAAAAAGCCTGGAACTGAATCCGGCATGAGAAAAGCCGCCGGATGAAAAACCCGGTGAGTCCAGGATATCTGAAAGGAATTACCCATGAAAAAACTGTTTGTATCTCTGGTCTGTATGCTCATGAACATTGTTTCGAACACGGAGTCAATGGCCTGTACACGCGTGGTCTACCAGGGGCCTGAAAGTACCATCATCACCGCAAGGTCCATGGACTGGAAAGATGAAATACCGGCCGGTATGTGGATATTCCCCCGCGGAATGCAGCGAAACGGCGAAGTGGGTCCGAATTCCATCAAATGGAAATCACGGTACGGCAGTCTCGTGATCAGCTCATTTGAGAATTCCACCGTTGACGGCATGAACGAAAAGGGACTGGTGGCGAACCTCCTGTGGCTGGCGGAGTCCGAATATCCCCCGTATGACCGTAAGCAGAAAGGGGTGACCATTGCCGCGTGGGCGCAGTATGTGCTGGATAATTTTGCGTCCGTCAAGGAGGCCGTTCGTGAATTGAGAAAAGAAAAGTTTATGATATTCTCAGATGTGATTCCCGGCACGGACATGCTGTCAACGCTGCATTTGTCGATTTCAGATGCGACAGGCGATAATGCGATCTTTGAATACATAGGACGAAAACTGGTGATCCATCATGATCGGGCTTACAATGTCATGACGAACTCCCCGGTCTTTTCAAGACAGCTGGCCCTGAACGATTATTGGAGCGGGATACCGGGAACCATCATGCTCCCGGGAACCAATCGAGCCGCAGACCGCTTCGTCAGGGCCTCCTATTATATCAGGACCATCCGCCAGACAAGCGATCCCAGAATTGCTGTTGCCGGTGTTTTCAGCGTGATCAGGAATTGTTCAGTGCCCTACGGAATATCCACGAAAGATCAGCCCAATATTTCTTCGACCCGTTGGAGAGCCGTATCCGATCAGAAAAATCTTGTTTACTATTTCGAAAATGTATTGACGCCAAATGTCTTTTGGGTGGACCTGAAGAAAATCGATTTCAGTGAAAAAGCATTGGTTAAAAAGCTCTCACTGGAAAAAAATGAAATATATGCAGGCGATGCTCTGGATTCTTTTAAAGAGGCAAGTCCTTTCAAGTTTCAGGGATTGTAACAGTGGCGATGAGAAAAATGTAAAAGGAGGCAAGACATGCATATACGGTGGGGAATTTTCATATATACGTGCGCGGTATTATTGATATGCTTTTTGATAGATACAGTAGTTTGGGCCGGCGAACCCCCGTTAAAGGAAGATGCGTGTGCAATCTGTCACAAGGACTACAGTAAGATCATGCCCAGAAAACATCCAGAGGTCGGTGATATAAAAGCCTGTTTATCCTGTCATACACCGGATCCGGCCGACCATGAACCGACAAATTTCTCGGCCGAAATTCATAAAATTCACAAGAATGGAAAGAATAAGCTGAAATGCACTGCGTGTCATTCGTTTTAGGTCAAGGCTGTTTTTGAATGATGGTGAAAATGACTCCGGTTTAAGGCTGCAATTCCGGTGCCTGGGTCATCCTTACGTTCGTCAAAAACAATTGTAAAGAACGGAAAAATGAAAAAAAGCATTTTTTTAATCCTCATTTGTTTCATGATCTTCTTTTTCCTTCTGCCGGGAGCCCCTTTCGCGGCACGGAAATCAACACAATCCTCAGATCTTTATTCCACAGAGCCTTTTAAGGATCAATGGAAGTCGCTTCCCTCAAAATACAACGGCCATGATATTGCGGCTGTGTACCGCAGTCTCTCGGAACGATTCCCGGTCAAAAAGGATGAATCCGCGGCAAATGGCCGGACCGAACAGGAAACCGGTCATCATCAGAATAAAAACGTCGTGGGGAACATGACCGTTCGCGACCGGTTTGCCTTTGTCCTGCATCAGCCCGAAAAAAAATATGATTCAGGAAATACAAAATTTATTTTTGAAATAAAACACCTGAAGTCTGAAGGCATCCTTGTCAAAAAAATCCGGGTTGTGGATAGACAGCGTCGCGAATATCCGGGAGAGAAGGCCTTACAAAGCTCGAAAAGCAATCAGGGTAAACACAGAAATGATTCCATGCTCTCCGGAGAAGAGATTGACGTTCTTTACAGGATTGTGATTGCAGATGGAGAACGACAGGCAGTGATGCGGGTCGCGGTCGATATGCCGCCCGCAGAGGCAAAGCGGGCAAGCGAGAACATGAGGGTGCTTTTGATATGCGATCTGACGGACCATTCTCTCCGAAAATCGATAAGCGATGGACCGGTGTCCCGTTATTCCAATATTCTTAAAGCGGATTTGAAAAAAGTAGCGATATTCAACTATCAATCCGGGGAAATTTATCGGATTATTGACCCGATCTTTCATGAAGAAATCGCAGAACTGAATAAAGTGGTCAAGCTTGATCGGGGGCACATGGCATCTTATGACACCAGCGGTAATATCTATTCCACGCAAGGTAAACGGGAGCAAACCATCGCCCAGTATAACAGGGCGATTGAACAGGACCCACATTCTGCAACCGCATACTATAACCGCGGGAATGTGTATTCCAGGCTCGGAAGGCATCCGGAAGCCGTTGCGGACTACAGTCGGGCGATTGAACTCTATTCAAATTACGCCATGGCTTATAACAACCGCGGCAGCTCATACGTTGCCCTGGGCAAATATCATGAAGCCATGGCCGATTACAATAAAGTGATTGAACTCAATCCGAAGGATGCTGTGGCTTTCAATAATACCGGCAATGTTTATTCCCTGCTCGGCAGACATCATGAAGCCGTCGCGCAATACAATGAGGCGATTAAACTCAATCCAAAATATATCATTGCCTATAATAATCGCGGGAGCGCTTATGTTGATCTGGGGAACTATCAGGATGCAGCGGCGGATTACAACAAGGCGATCGAACTTGCCCCGGGGAACGCGATTGCGTATCACAACCGGGGCAACATCTATTCCAGAATGGGCAGACATCAGGAGGCCATTGCGGATTATAACGAGGCAATCAAACTCAATCCAAAGTATGCGATGGCCTATCATAACCGCGGGAGCGTGTTTGATGATCTTCGCAAATATGACGAAGCGGTGGCAGATTACAATAAGGCCATTGAACTTGCCCCGGGAGATGCGATTGCGTATCACAACCGTGGCAATGCCTATTATTATTTAGGAAAATATAAGGAAGCCATAGCGGATTACAATAAAGCAACTGAACTGGATCCGAATATCCGTTCTGCATACAACAACCGCGGTGCTTCTTATTACGCGCTGGGGAAATATCAGCAGGCTATCGTTGATCTGACCAGGGCGATTGAATTGGAACCGCAATACGCGAGCCCCTATTACCGCAGGGCACGCCTTTATTCCATGATGAGGAATGTGAAAGGCGCTCTGCGGGATCTGGCCACAGCCATTCAGATGAAATCTTCCTATAAAAATGATGCAAGGACCGAGATGGATTTTGATAATGTCAGACATACGCAAGAGTTCCGCCGGTTAACGGGTGAGTGAGGTGTGACGAATCAAAAGATGAAAACGGATGAACGAATGATCATCGATAATGATTATTTTATCCTGTTTTTGATTCTTCTTTTAACATTCCATGATTTTATGATAGAATGATAAAAAAATCTAAATCATGCAAACAATGAAATCTGTTCATGTCATCAAAGGAGCGAAGCAATGGCCCTGATTATGAATGTTGAAAACAAATCGCCCGGGTCGTATTTTGTCACTCTAAATGGACGGCTGGACGGGACAACGTCCCCGGATTGTGATGCGAGGATCAGCTCGATCCTGCTTCCCTCAACAAAGACCATTCTGTTCGAGATGACGAATTTAGATTACATCAGCAGTATGGGATTGCGCATATTTCTGAAAACCCGGAGGATGATTGAACAACAGGGTGGCCATGTTTACATGATCAATGTGCAGCCGCAAATCGAAAAAGTATTTGAGATTGCCAATATGCTCAATGGCATAAGACTCTTTGCCAGCATCAGCGAAGCAGACACTTATTTTGACGCCATGCAGAAAAGTGTTTTGGAATCTCAGAATTCGTAAGGACAAAAGTTATGGGCGAACATATTGGAGGGGGAAAAATCGGCATGGTCAGCTCATCCTGGCCTTTTGGAAAATTGTCCATCAACGATAATGAAATCACGCTGAATATCGGTATCCGGGATGCAAAATTTAAAAGAGAAGACATTCAGTCGATATTGTTCAAAAGAGGATTGATCAATAAAAGATTTATATTCATCCATGAGAATAAGAAAATAAAGAAAGTGGTTGAGTTCTGGACATTTTCACCGGATCCGGTGCTGGCTGATTTTAGGGTTGAAGGTTATTCTGTAAATGAAGATAAATAGTTAGTGCCCGTCTGGAACCTTCGGGAACCGAAGACGGGCACGCGAAGAAAAAGATATCCACCTTGTGTATGGAGAGGCATTGAAGAATGAATCTGTTCAACAGTTTAAAGTTTCCTGCAGTAATGGGTCTGGTCTGCGTCCTTTTTATTGCTGCTGTCTCCTGTGATGTTCGGACAACAAAGATCGGTGACATTGTCGGCCATCCAAGAGACTTTGCGGGGAAAGAAGTTACTATTTCGGGTGAAGTAACCGAATCCTTTTCGATGATTTTTATCAAATACTTTATGGTGCGCGATGATTCCGGCGAGATTGCGGTTGTCACGCAAAGAACGCTGCCCGCAAGGGGCGAAAAAATCACAGTCAAAGGAAGCGTAAAAGAGGCATTTTCCATCGGGCCGGAAACCGCCCTGGTCCTCATCGAGAAACCGGGGACAATATAAACACATATTCAAACCCTCAGGGAGATCAAAATGGCTGTTATTCAGTTTACCCGAAATCACACGGATCATTCCACGGACAAGGGATTTCAGTTTGAGTTTTTTTGTGACCGCTGCGGTAATGGTTTTATGAGTGAATTCAGGGCGAATGCAACCGGTATTGCCGTTGGTGCGTTGAAAGCGGCAGGGGACATTTTTGGTGGCTTATTCAGCCAGGCAAGCAGGGGAAGTTATGAGATTCAGCGAGCCATCCTGGGGCCGCAGCATGACAAGGCATTCCGCGAGGCAATTGATGAAATCAAGGTTCACTTCCGGAAGTGTCCCAAATGCTCGTCATGGGCATGTACCAGTACCTGCTGGAATGAGAAAAGGGGCCTTTGCTACGATTGCGCACCGAATGTGGAAACCGAACTGGCAGCCGCTCAGGCTCAGGCGACTGTCGAACAGGTGCGGGAAAAAGTTCAAAAAGTTGATCTAACGAAGGATATTGATATCCTGAGCGAAGCTGCGGCTCTGTGTCCCGCCTGCGGTGCCCGCACCCAGGGAGCAAAGTTTTGTCCGGAATGTGGAAAACCGCTGCGTCCGAAGAACGAGTGCCCGCGATGCGGGACAAAAACAGAGGCAGGGACGAAATTTTGCCCGGAATGCGGCAACAAGATGACTTAAACTCATGAATTCATTTTCAGGGAAGTTCGAATACCTGGACCCGTCAGGGAGCGTGGTCCAAAGCGGCGCCTGCACTTTCATGATTGATGGCGCCGATTTCCGTCTTGTCCCTGAAACAGGAAACGTCCTCGCGATGGATCTGGGCGACATTGATGTTTATTCTTCCGGTGATTACCGTATATCCCTCAAACTCTATACCGGAAACAGCATCGTGTTAAGCCGGATGGGCAAAACGTTTCAGAGCATTTGTCACGATTTTCAGGAAGCCTATCAAAGACGTGTTTTGCAATGTCTCCTTCTGGAAGATCTCGAGGAGATTGGACGATTCGACGGATTTGTAGATCTGGATTCATCCGGTGATGATTTTTCGGGTCCGGCACAATTGAGAATCTGCAGGAGCAATCTGGTGATCCTGCCCGCTACAGCCAGGGGACTGCACTGGAGGCTGAGCGATATCGAAAGGATTGACTTCGATGAGTCTGCATACCGGCTGGAGATTCGGTCAGAAGCGGGGCGAATCATCATTACAAAGCTGGCAAAACGCACTAGTGAATTTTTGGAACGTCTGAAATCAGCAGTTCATGATCTTTCAGAAAGCAGCGCTGTCATTCTTCGTTCTCTTTTTCCGTTTCTTTCTCCGGACCAGTTTATGCGGCTTGCCGGTTTCATGAAGGAAGGCCATGCGATCGAGGTGTCGAGAATCGGGGCCGTTCACCCGCAAATAAAATCGGTATTCAAGGAAAAGACCGTTTGCGGCAGGATGAAACCTTATTTTGACCTGCTGGAGAAGCGGTTGGCCGTTAAAGAAGGCTTATTTTCAGGTTTCAAAATGATCAGGCCGGAAGGGCAAGACGAAACAGAGAAAGATGAAGCGATTGAAATCTCCGGCAGTGGGAATGAAGGGACAGCACCGGAAGAAACCGAAGAAGAAAATAATGCGTTATCCGGTGAGCATCGTGAAGAAAATGATGATGATCGGCGACAGGTGCTTCACTGGTTTCTGTTTCCTCTTTCCGCAAAACCCGGCTTAAAAGGGCCAGCCAGAGTTGTGGCATGGGAGGCCACATCTCATACCGGACGCGCCACCTATTTTTTCCGCATTCCTTCCGCCGGTGCTGAGGACAGGGGAATGAACACGGCAGAAGCGAAAGATACCTTTGAGACGCTAATTCATCGGATTAACCGGGCGCTTGTTTTGCTGAACTTCAGACGGGAGCCCATCTATTTGTCCGGTGACGTTCTTGCCGCACAGCTTCGTTACCGCCATTACGCCATCGCCTGCAGAAATCTTCCGGCCTTGAGGGAATTGCGGGCTTCTTACCTGGGACGCGCCATTCACACAACACCGGAGGACTGGGAAAAGCAGGTAAATGAGCTTCTTGCCCGGGCATGATCGAATAGAAAACCCATCCGCAAGAACCCGGAAGATACTGGACGATCAGGAGGGATTATGAAATTTTATAAAGAAGTTTTCCTGGCAGCAATGTTATTTTTTGCAGTTCATTTATGGCTTCCCGCTTTATCCTTTTCCTGCCAGCCGTGCAGGGCAAAGTTAAATTTTCAGGAGACAGTGAAACGGGCGGACTTAATTATCATCGGGAAAAAAGTGGCCGATGAAGGGCCAATGGTCAGGGCGGGCAGGGGGTATTCCAGTCCTGAAGGCGGCAAAATAAAAATATTCAGAGTGCTGAAAGGAAAAACAGGCAGAGACACGATTGACGTACGGTGCATGTACGGCATGTGCGGATATGGGATCTGTCTGCAGGATGACAGCCTGCATGTAATATTTCTTTCCGCTGTCAAATCAGAGGGCGGCGGTTATGATTTCACGTCGGTCCATTCCGGTTGCGCGGTAAAATATTACAGGGTCGTTGACGAAAGCGTCGTAATGGATGGGGAAACAATACCCATGGCCCGGTTTGAAAATATGATTTCTGGGAAATGACGTGATGAATTCATGGACGGCAGTTTATTCTTCAGATTCATGTTCCGCAATATTCAAGCGGAAGCCTTCATTGTCCGGTTTCAATATCAGGCCGCAGATGCGGAAGCGCCGCTGAAATGCATTCAGCTTTTTTTCATGGTCAGGTATCGGGAATGAACCGTCCGGACCCTTTGGCAGGATTTCAATGAAAGGAGACCTTTCTCCCATGCCCGCGGCAATTCTGATGGATTGCGGATCGGACTGCTTCAGCCATTCCAAAAAATTCAGCAGCGTGTCGGTTAAACGGGCAGCGGCAATCCGAACCAGGGGAAGGTTGTCCGGTGCCTCAAAAGATAAGAACGGCTGCTTGCCCACCGGTCCGTATCCGATGCGGCTGGTCAGACCCGCCAGATACTTGTCGTAATCGTCTGCATAATCGATTATGGAATTGTCCAGCTGCGGAGGATGCTTCCATTGCTGCACCATGTCCCCGATCAGGGCGTTTAAATCTGTCGGGATAAATTCCTCCAGATTGCGGGAACCATTGGCAATGCCAATGAAGTCAAGAAGAAGGCGGGTTCCCCTGTTGATCAACGTCTGCGGAAGAACGGCGGCAAGCGGCCGGGGGTCAAAAAGAGATTTCACTTTCTGGACAACATGCAGAACACTGTGGGCAAATTCCACTCTCCTGATTTTTCCTCCGTCGAGTTCAAAACAGAGATGTCTGAAGTCGGTCAGGCAGGCATCAATTTCATCCATTGGCATGATGCTGCGGCAGCGGTCGGCGGCTTCTTCTTCCTCCAGTTTTTCAAGCTGATAAGCCACATAAAGAAGCCGGCCGGCAATGGATGAAAACACTTCCTCTGCCTCATCGATGAGTTCCAGCGCAAAATCGGTTATCTTAAAAAGCCGGTCCTCGTTCATTTCCATCATGTCACCCAGACGGCGTGTCTTTTCCTGAAGTTGCCGAAGGATGCCGCGGATTTTGTCTGCCGGCAGGATGCCGCCGTGGCCCGGGTAGCAGAAAGCGACCGGTCTGTTGTCCAGCAGCCACAAAACCTGACGCAACGTTTGGATGAGATCGTCCCTGTTCCAGCCGGAAATTCCCGCCACCATGGGATTTGCAGCTGCCAGCAGATCTCCGATGAAGAGAATTCCGCCGATGCGGATGCAGACGCTGTCCGGACTGTGGCCGGGGATGGGATAGAATTCCATGTAATCCCCGCCACCCATGGAAATCCTCTGACACAGCAGACGCTGACCTTCTTCAGACGGAATGATTTCCGTTTTTAACGTCAGCGGGACATCCGGCAGAAGATCAACACATCGGGTACTGCTGTCCGCCTGATCCTGCCCGGTCAACAGATGGATGTCCGGACGGGAAGAAGGGCAGTCGATCCCGTATAATTCAGCAATGGTTTTTCTGGAATCCCCCCGGGTCAGGTAACGGGCGCCTTCTTCCTGAATGGCAATCCAGACGGAACCCGGTTCCAGCATCTGACGGAAATTATTGATGCTCAGGGTGTGATCGATATGGCAGTGGGTAAGATAAAGAAGGACGGGACGAGGTTGTTCCTGGTAACATTTTCTTATGATACCGCACAGCTCATGAGTCTGCGCCGGCAAGGCACCGGCATCGATGAGAATAATTTGCTGAGGCGTGCGGATGATGCATGAATTTGAGGAAAGCAAATCCGGCTTCCTCAGATAAGGATAGATTTCCGCCGCATGGGTTCCTGGAAGTGGCTGCCACTCCTTATTGATCAACAAAGCGAACTCCTTTGCGGGTAACGGATATTCATCAGCACCACGCTGACACGCCTTGAAAATCTGTGTCATGAGAAGAACATCGCATGCCCGCAGATTCGGCTAACATTCTGGACATACTTCCGGAGGCATTCCTTAAGGGTTCAAAGCCTCTTTCTGATTGCTTTCATGGCTGAGTCAAAAAAAGTATGCAATGCCCTATGCTTTGCTTTTCCAGAGACCGTGTATGTTGCAGTATGCGCGTACTTTCATCCGGGAATCCTTCACGGAGAATTCCGCTTCAGGTTTCTGACCCGGTTTCAACGCGCGAACATAGAGAGAATCACCGGCAATCACTTCGATCCACTGGATATAGTGCTTTTCTTCCATCGGATGGGCAACCGAACCCAGTTTGACCAGGATACCGGTGGGAGTTTTCTCGATAACCGGCACATGCTTTTCTTTTCCTTCATCGGCGGTTTTTTCTATCTGGCGGATCATGGGTTGTCCGCAGCAGACCAGCTCCCCCTTTGCGGCATTTACAACCATGGTGATGTTTCCACACACATTGCATTTGTAGATCTCAAGCATTTTTGTCATAAAGAATCCTCCCTCTTCAATAGGCATCCATTCAAGAACCTTTTTGTAAAGCCCTTTAATTTGTGGACGGAGATAACAATAAAACCGGTACATTCAGTTGATTTTCAATTATTTTAAGAAACAGCGACGCACAAGTCAAGAAATATGTCAATTATCGTGCAGAAGTATTTTGTATGTTGAACAGGTTTTTCAAAAATATATCTTTTTCACATGTAATGGAACGGACGCGGTTTTGAGTGAAACCCTCAATCCAATCCATCCGTAAGGATCGGCTTAATATTTATCCCGTTGCAAAGAATATTACATTTTGCCATAGTAGGATCAGGTCCGGCATAAAAAACCTCTTCGCGAAAGGTCAGTTGTTGAGGGAGGGAGCATGAGGCAAAGAAATAGCGCAATGGGGATTCTCTGGATGCTCTTTGCTGTTTGCGCGATGCTGGGGTGTGCCGATGAACCCGGCGGGAAAAACATTCTTCCCGATCCCGGCAGGATGAATTCTCCTGATTATTCGATCGGAGTGGCGGAGGGTACCGCCGCGATGAACGTTGTCGAAAATAAATTTCCCAAAAGCAGAATTGAATATCATAAGTCCCTCCATGACGGTTATCTTGCGGTCAAGTACGGGAAGCTTGATACCTTCGCTTTTGACCGCCACGCTCTGCATTATGCGGCTGTTCACAATCCGGACCTTGCCCTGATGGACAGGAAGATCGGTGACGTATTGATTGTTGTCGGTGCCGCACCGGGCAGAGAGAATTTGATTGAAAAGGTCAATGCATTTATCAGGCAATACAGGGCCGACGGGACCTATCAGGGCATGTATGACCGGTGGATCCACGGAAAAAATACCAGAATGCCTGATCTGCCGGAGCCTAAAAATCCGTCGATGACATTGAAGATCGGAACGGATGGCCGCAATGAACCGATGAGCTTTTATCAGGATGGTCAGCTCACCGGATTCGACATCGAATTTGCAAAACGGCTTGCATTGTCCATGAATGCAAAAGTCGCTTTTTATGCGATCGATTATCCCGCCGTAATCAACGCCGCTGCATCCGGCAAGATCGACCTGCTGATCTCGAATCTCAACGGCACGCCGGAACGCAGGAAGATGATGCTGTTTTCAGACCCCTATGTGGATTCGGAAATTTCTTTCCTTGTCCGCAGGGACAGGCTCGCGAAAAAATCCATCCGGGAGGAGACGGATTTCTCGCAGTTTGCCCGCAAAAAGATAGGGATTCAAACCGGCACAATCTATGAAAGGGTACTGAAAGAAAATATTCCCGAAGCCTTTCCCGCATATTTCACAACATTTACGGACCAGATTGAAGCGCTCAGGTCGGGGAAAATCGATGGATTTCTGGTGGAAGACGTTGTCGCGGACGAAATGATCCGGCAGACCGCGGGCATCACTTATCTTCCGAAAAGGCTGAGTTCGAACAACTTTGCGTTCGCGTTTTCAAAGAAGAACCGCCAGCTTCATACACAGGTCAATGCCGTTCTGCACGAACTGCGGGACAACGGAACGCTTAAACGACTTGGGGCCAAGTGGTTTGGTGCCGATCAGACACTCAAGTACCTTCCGGTTTTTGAAAATGAAGAGAAAAACGGAGTGATCCGGTTTGCAACCAACAGTGACAGCGCACCGTTTGTTTATATTAAGAACGGGAAGCTGATCGGTTATGACATCGAAGTGGCGATGATCATCGCCGAAAGACTCGGATATAAGCTGGAAATTATGGACATGGACTTTTCGGCGATCATTCCCTCGCTGGTCTCGGGAAAATCGGATATGGCGGGCGCGTTTATTGTCGTTACCGAAGAGAGGGCCAGGTCGGTTCTATTCAGTGTTCCCAATTACACAGGGGAAACGGTTGTTGTTGTCCGAGCTGATCAGGGTAATGGTGAATCGTCTGCCATTAGGGATTTTTCCCAGCTGGCTGGAAAAAAAGTCGGGATCATTACCGGTTCAGCATACGACGCCGTACTGAAACGCCACATTCCCGGAGCGATTCCCGCCTATTTCAATAACTTTACCGATCAGTCGGAGGCCGTGAGATCCGGAAAGATCGCGGGGTTTCTGGTGGATGAGCCGATGGCTCGTGATATTATGAACAACACGGACGGGTTAACCGTTTTGAAACCGCCGCTCACTTCAGACGGCTACGCGTTCGCCTTTTCGAAGAAGCAGCCCCAACTGCACAGACGGGTGAATCACGCATTGAAGGAGATGATGGATGACGGCACCCTGAAGGAGATAGACGCCAGGTGGTTTGGTGCGGATGATGCCGTCAAGGTTCTTCCGGATCTCAAACTTGACGGGAGGAACGGTATCATCCGGTTGGCGACAAACGGGAATGTGGCGCCGTTTGCGTATATGAAAAACGGAAAGATTGTCGGCTACGATATTGAAATTGCCATGCGCATCGCTTTTAAGCTCGGTTACGGGCTCGAGATTATCGATACGGATTTTCCGGCAATCATTCCTTCGCTGGTTTCGGGAAAGAGTGATATGATCGCGTGCGGGCTCACCATGACCGAAGAGCGCGCCAAATCGGTGCTATTCAGCATTCCCAATTACAAAGGCGGTATCGTGGTCGTGGTGGCGGCGGATGACGCTGCTCCTGAAGTACAAAACATCAGGAATCTTTCTGAACTCGACGGGAAAAAAGTCGGCGTCCTGACCGGTTCCACTTACGACAGGGTGCTGAAAAATCATCATTCCCGGGCGGTACCCGAGTATTTCAACAGTTTTTCCGATCAGGTGGAAGCTCTAAAGACCGGAAAAATCGATGCTTTCCTGGTGGACGAGCCGATTGCCCGGGATATTCTGAATCATACGGCCGGCGTGACCTGTCTGAAGAAACTGCTGACGTCAGACGGCTATGCATTCGTGTTTGCGAAGAGCCAGCCCGAACTGCACAGGCAGGTCAACGCCGTATTGCAGAAAATGATTAATGACGGAACCATTCAAAACCTGGAGGATAAATGGTTTGGCACGGATGAGACAGCCAAGGTTCTTCCGGAGATAAAGTCCGATGAAACAAAGGAAGTCATCCGGTTGGCAACAAACAGCAATCTGGCACCATTTGTCTATTCAAAGGATGGGAAAATCAAAGGCTACGATATTGAGATTGCCATGCTCGTCGCGGGGAAACTCGGCCGCAGGCTTGAAATATCCGACATGGATTTTGCTGCGATCATTCCGTCGGTGGTATCGGGAAAAAGTGATATGGGGGCGGGTGGAATCATTGTTACCGAAGAACGTGCCAAATCGGTTCTTTTCAGCATTCCCGATTACAAAGGCGGCGTGGCGGTAATGGTTGCGGCAGAGGCTGAACCCGCGGAAGGATTGGGCGGTGACAGTTTCTGGTCGGGCCTGGTAAGCAGTTTCCGGAGGACCTTCATCGTCGAAGACCGTTATAAACTGGTTTTGCAGGGCCTGTGGGTGACCATGGTGATTTCCATCCTTTCGGCGATCCTTGGCACGATCCTGGGATTTGGTGTCTGCCTGATGCGCCGCGCCAGAACAAAGTGGGCCAACATTCCGGCAAAAGTTTTCATCCGTTCGATCCAGGGAACGCCGATTGTCGTGCTCCTGATGATCCTATACTACATTGTCTTCGGCAGCACGGACATCAACGCGATACTGGTGGCTGTCGTGGGGTTTTCCATGAACTTTGCCGCCTATGTTTCAGAGATGATGCGGACCGGCATCGACGCGGTGGACCCGGGGCAGCATGAGGCGGCCTTTGCCCTGGGATTTAACCGTCTCCAGGTCTTTGCGAAAATCATCTTTCCGCAGGCGGCCAGACATGTCCTGCCGGTATTTAAAGGGGAATTTATTTCCATGCTCAAGATGACCTCCATTGTCGGCTACATCGCCATCCAGGACCTGACCAAGATGAGCGACATTATACGGAGCCGCACCTATGAGGCTTTCTTCCCCCTCATTGCCACGGCCCTGATCTATTTTGTCATCGCCTACGGGATGACCTACCTGTTGTCCCTCGTGGAAATCAGCGTTGATCCGAAGCGCCGCAAGAGGATCGTGAAAGGCTTGGTGAACCCATGATCCGGATCAAGCATCTATCCAAGCATTTTGGCGAGCTGGTTGTTTTAAAGGATGTGAATGCCGAAATCAACAAAGGCGAGGTGATCTCCATCATCGGCCCGTCCGGCACCGGCAAGAGCACGCTGCTGCGCTGTCTGAACCTTCTGGAAATGCCGACCGGCGGTGAAATTCATATTGATGGAACCAATATTCTGGACAGGAAGACCGATATTTTCAAACTTCGCAGGAAAATGGGCATGGTTTTCCAGTCCTTCAATTTGTTTTCACATCTCATGGTGATTGAAAATATTATGCTGGCACCGGTGGATCTTTTGAAGATGGGGCGACAGGAGGCCTATGACGCGGGCATGAAACTGCTGACCATGGTGGGGCTGGCGGAAAAAGCCTATGCCTATCCCGACGAGCTTTCGGGCGGGCAGAAACAGAGAGTCGCCATCGCCAGGACACTGGCCATGCGGCCGGAAATCGTGCTGTTTGACGAACCCACATCGGCGCTGGACCCAACCATGGTGGGCGAGGTACTGGCGGTGATCCGCAGGCTGGCGGCCGACGGGATGACCATGATGATCGTTACCCATGAAATGAAATTTGCCAGGGATGTTTCCACGCGCGTGTTTTACATGGACGAAGGAGTCATCTTTGAAGAAGGCCCGCCGAAGCAGATTTTCGATGCACCACGGAAGGATAAGACGCGCTTGTTTATCCATCGCATCAAAACATTTATGTTTGAGATCAAGTCCAGGTCTTTTGACCTGTACGCCTTAAACGCTGGAATTGAAACATTTGGAAGCAGACACTTCTTCACGGAAAAACAGATTTACAATATTCAACTGTTGCTGGAAGAGATCATCCTTAATCAACTTCTTCCCGCGCAGGGAGAATCCGTTGACATAAATGTTTTGGTCGATTATTCGGAAGAGGACGGCAGGATAGAGATTGCTTTAAATTACGCGGGCGAACCCTACAGTCCATTTGAAGAAAGCAGCGGTCCTGACGATTTGTCCATGAGGATCGTCAGAAAACTGGTCGAGCAAAACGAATATTCAGTGCAGGACGGGAAGAACCTGTTAAAGCTGGTCCTGTAAAGGGATTTGGGGATTCAGGAAGACAGTTTGAAAAGATCCTGAATGATGTTCACCGTTTCCCGTGCGGCAGGGTCCGGTTTCAAGGCCGTGTCGGCTATTCCGGAAACCACTCGGGTAGAGTTATGATCAATGCCGGCTTTTTTCCAGGCGCTTGCGCTCGGCGCGGTAATATAGGCTGAAAAGGTGTGATGCATCGTTCCGGGACGTTCTCCGATAATATGAACCACCGCCCGGTGTTCCCGCGGATCGGACAGTTCTCCAAACAGGATTTCACCGATGCGGTATCCGGCACGGACGCGGCCGCCCCGAATCACCAAAATCTGTGAAGCAGGTTTCAGGTTATTCTTTTGAAAATATTTTTGAAGAGATGAAAGGTATGGGGCCAGATGTCCGCGGTCCATGATCGCGCCTGCATTCAGACCGTCGGATACAATAATCTGCACCTGAGCCGGATCGCTTTCCTTTGCTTTCAGGTCATGGAGCACCCGTAAAGAAGATTCATCCAGCACCTCTCCGGTTTGCGGATGCAGGATGTAATCGGTGCGGTCTGCCGAGCGGGTTTTCAGGGGCACGGCACGGGGGATCGTTTCGATGAATGAAGGAGAAAGTTCAATCCAGATGGCCTTTTTGGAATCCTCGTACAAGGTTCTTATTTCCTGTTCAAGCTCCGGGACCATTTTCCATGTCTGCCGGTCAAACCCTTCCGCCAGGTAAACGCCGCGGTTACGGACTTCTTTCATTTTCTTTTTTCCCTCGCGGTAGATCTGCTCTTTTGTCCGTTTGTCTCCTTTGGCGCGCCGGTACTGATACCATACCCACAGAGGCTGCCCGAAGCGGGACGAGGGCTGTCCACAGTCATCCAGGATGCCTAATCGCTGGAAGAACTGCCACATCCTATCATTCACTTTATATCCGAATTTTTCGCGCAGGCGCACGTGGTCCTGGTAAGCGGTTGTCAGGTACCCCAGCATGGGATCATTCCTGGTGGGGAGCGCCATCAGGTAAGCGGGATTGGCTGGCATGATCTGATCCTGGCACCATTCCAGATCATCCAGAGAGACATCCATGTGCAGGGTCGAGCAGATATCGAGGCCAATCGTGAGACTGTGGAGCTTTCCCATCACGATGTCTTCGAGACAGCAGCGGACGAGCTGTTCACGATTCCGAAAAACTTCCGGTCCGATAAAACCGGCCACATCGTTAACATGCACCCATGGGGCGGGAGTTTTACCGGCTTTTTGCTGATTTTCCGATATCTTCATTTTCAGCAGACGGGCGAAGCCGTACTTACGGGCTTCGTGAATGACCATGTCGGTTCCCTGTCCGCTGCAGTTCGTAAAATCCGCGCCCTGGCCGGTTTCAAAATAAAAACCGTATTGGCCCGTCCTCCCGGCAGCGTACTTCAGCATCTTTTCCAGGGTGATATTAAAAGTGGCGTTTGCCTTATCGCTGCCCGCCAGGCTCTGAAACCAGACGCCGGTGGTCCCCGGTTGTTTCTTTTCGACTTCCGCCTGAATATCAATGTGCGAAAGAACGCTGTGAGGGATGATATCGAGAACGCCGAAAGCCCGGCGGAGGTCTTCCAGGGCCGATTCGATGGCGGCAACCGAATCCGGGAGGCTGCTGACCGGGTTGACCCCCAGGACGACATCCCCTGTGGCGAAAGACCAGCCGGAAAAGATCTGCCAGATCACGTCCTCCGGATGATCTGTCGGCGAATTCGGCTGGATACGGGCTCCCATATATCCTTTCGCGCCAATTTGAGTTCCAGCTAGGGGATTGAATATTTTCTGTCCGACGGCAATAAGCTCCTCATTGGACATGATTTTCACCACGCAGCCGATGGCATCGCTGCAAAGGCCGCTGAGGACTGCCTGTATCTCAGGCTCATCCGCCGTCAGCAGAAAAATTTTCAGTTCCCCGATGGTCATGGCACCGGTCTTTTCTATGGCTTCAGGGGAAAGATTTTGGATCAGGCACGAATATAATTGATCTTCAAACAGGGGGTGTTTCAGGATATCGCCGATCCGCGTATTGGATAAAAGCCGACGGGCTCCGGACCGGGCAGCTTCATCTGCTGCTGCGACGCCGATGATCTGGTCTCCTTCTTTAAAAGCGTTGGCCGCGCCGACAAGCTGCTGATATGCAGGACGGTCGAATCTACCCAGGGTGCGCTTCATGAAAGCAAAAAGATCTTCCCGCGGTTTTGTTTCCACCATCCGGGCCTGCAAGACAGGAGGAATCAGCCCTGCACCGGCGAGCGTTCCCGCTGCCATAAAGCAGAATTTTCTTCTGCTGATGTGTTCGCTTTTTTCAGCGGCAACCTTTGCGTCTTTCATGAAGTGTTCCTCGTTGTTCGGTATTGCTTCGGGGAAGCAACCTTGCAGAGCCGTCTGTCAACAGGATGATACCAGACCCGACGAGGTAAAATCAAGTTGCATCATGAACCGGGAAAGACCGAAGATAATGCCGGATGAATTTGCCGGGCAAAAAAGAAAATCGTATAGTCATGAGTGCCAAACTCGTGTATGCTATCCATCATGAAAAGAGGAAGCGGCATACTGATGGGCATCTCTTCACTGCCCGGCAGGTTTGGCATCGGAACGCTGGGGGGCGGCGCGCGTGAATTTGTGGACAGGCTGCAGGCAAGCGGTCAGACCTACTGGCAGATTCTGCCCATTTCACCGACGGGATTCGGAGATTCCCCCTATCAGGCGTTCAGCGCCTTTGCGGGCAACCCTTACTTTATTGATTTTAATGATTTGTATCAACAAGGCCTTTTGCCGCGGGAAGCACTCGATTTGTGCGACCGCCTCTTCATGGGTGATCTGTGTGCGGTGGATTATTATGCGCAGTTTGACGGCAAGGGCCGGGTGCTGCATCTTGCCTACGAACACAGCGCAGATGGCCTTGCGGACGAGATAGCGTCTTTCAGGAGGCGGCACGCAGACTGGATTGATGACTATGCGCTTTACATGGCGTTAAAAAGTGCACAGGGAATGAAGTCTTTTCACGAATGGCCCCGGGAAATCATGCTGCGCAAGCCCGATGCCCTGTCAGTCGCCGCACAGGGTCTGGAAAAAGAGATACATTATCAGATATTTGTTCAATACCTTTTCTTCCGTCAGTGGGAGGCATTGCACAGGTATACAAACGAAAAAGGAATCCACATTATTGGCGACATGCCCATCTACATGGCGCCTGACAGTGCCGATGCCTGGACGGAGCGCGATCTGCTTGATCCACAGGGCCGGGTCGCGGGCTGCCCGCCGGATTACTTTTCTGAAACCGGCCAACTGTGGGGAAACCCTCTCTATGACTGGGATGCGCTCAGGAAAACAGGTTATGCCTGGTGGGTCAGGCGGATCGCCCATCAAATGTCCCTGTGCGACCATTTGCGCGTTGACCACTTCCGGGCTTTTGAATCATACTATGCAATACCCGCCGGCGCCAAAACCGCCGTGACGGGGGAATGGCTCCCCGGACCCGGCATCGACTTTTTCCGAAAACTCAAAGATGCACTGGGAGACCTGCCGCTCATTGCCGAGGATTTGGGCTACCTCACGCCGGGAGTATTTGAACTGCTGCACGCGACCGGTTTCCCGGGATTGAAAGTGCTGCAATTCGCCTTTGCGCCCGATGGCAGCAGCAGCTACCTGCCGCACCGCTATGAGAAAAACTGCCTGGTTTACACGGGGACGCACGACAACGATACGACGGTCGGCTGGTATCGTGAGTTGGGTTCAGCGGAGAAGGCTTTTTTGGATGCTTATCTTGACGGAGTCGATGAAAGGCGCGTTCACTGGCAGCTGATCCGTCTGGCCATGGGATCGGTGGCGGATGTTTGTGTCATTCCGATGCAGGATTTTCTCGGGCTTCCCACGTCCGCGAGGATGAACCGTCCGCAGACAGCGCAGGGAAATTGGCAATGGCGACTGCTGCCAGACCAGTTTGACGACAAAATGGTCCAGGAACTTGCCCGCGTAACCGGAGTGTTCGGCCGATCGGGATGAAACGGATGGCATTATAAAATATGACACTGAAGAACTATCAACAATATATTAATCAGGACGAGATTTACCTGTTCAATATCGGGGAGGCCCAGCAGGCTTATGCGACCTTCGGCTGTCATCGGGTCGGTGAAACGGGAATGCACCGTTTTCTGTTGTGGGCTCCCAACGCGCGGGCCGTCAGCGTTGTGGGGGATTTCAACGCATGGGATGCTTCCAAAAACAGGATGGAACGCCTCGATACGGGCGTCTTTGCCGCTTTTGTTCCCGGACTCACAGACGGGGACTGCTACAAGTATCAGATTGAAGGATACGATGGCCGGACGGTGCTCAAGGCCGACCCTTTTGCCTTTCATGCAGAAGTTCGCCCCAAGACAGCATCGAAGGTATGGAACTTAAGCGGTTATGCATGGCATGACGAGGCTTTCATGCGGCGGCGTTCGGAACAGAATATTTTAAGCAATCCCATGGCCATATACGAGATGCATATCGGCTCGTGGCGCAAGCGCGAAGAATACCGTTTTGCAAACCTCCGCAACGTGGCTGACGAACTGTCCGATTACCTGGTGGAGATGGGGTTTACGCACGTCGAGATCATGCCGGTGACGGAGTATCCGCTCGACGATTCCTGGGGATACCAGGTTACAGGCTTCTATGCCGTGACGAGCCGTTACGGTACGCCACAGGATTTCATGTATTTTGTGGATACGATGCACGCGAAGGGAATCAGCGTTATCATGGACTGGGTCCCTGCCCATTTTCCCAGGGATGAGCACGGCCTGGCGCGTTTCGACGGAACATGTCTCTATGAACATGAAAATCCGCTCCAGTCCAATCATCCGCAATGGGGAACGCTGATCTTCAATTACAGCCGCCCCGAGGTGGTCAGTTTCCTGATTTCCAGCGCGATGTTTTTCTTTGACATCTGTCATATTGACGGCATCCGCGTGGACGCCGTCACGTCAATGCTCTATCTGGATTACGCCCGCAATGAAGGCGAATATGTGCCCAACGAGGACGGGGGCAATATTGACCACTCCGCGGTGGCCTTTTTGCGGAAGCTGAATTCCGTGATACTGACGAGGCATCCCGGAGCCGTTACGATCGCGGAAGAATCAACTTCGTACCCGATGATTACACAGCCTCCCTATGAGGGGGGGCTTGGTTTTATGTTCAAGTGGAACATGGGGTTTATGCACGATACGCTCGAATACATGTCGATGGATCCCTATTTCCGGCGAGACCATCATAATAAAATGACGTTTTCAATGTTCTACGCGTTTTCCGAAAACTTCATTCTTCCGTATTCCCACGACGAAGTGGTGCACGGTAAAAAATCGTTGCTGGATAAGATGTACGGCTCTTATGAAGAGAAATTTGCGTCCCTGCGCGTGCTGCTGGGTTTTATGTATGCGCATCCGGGGAAAAAATTGCTGTTTATGGGAAGCGAATTCGGACAGTTCATTGAATGGGACTATCGGAAGCAACTGGACTGGTTCCTGCTGGAATACGAAAGCCACGGCAAGATGAGGCACTACGTCAAGGCGCTCAATGCTTTCTACAAGGGGAATCCCGCTTTTTATCAGATCGAAGACGACTGGAGCGGGTTTGCCTGGCTCAACGTGGATAATGCAAACCAGAGTTCGTTAAGCTTTTTGCGCCGCGGCCGGGAAAACGGAAGACCCTGTGTCTGCGCTTTCAATTTTACGCCCGTGCCGGTGGAGGGATTTGTGATCGGGTTGCCTTCCCCGGGTAAACTGCAGGAGGTATTCACAAGCGATGACGTGATTTTCGGCGGTGCGAGTCAATGCCGAACGGAAGCGATTATGACGGTGTCGCAGGAGTTTGCGGGACATCCTTTCCGGGCAGTCATCGACCTGCCGCCGCTTACAGCCCTATACTTTGATTTTGATGAAGAGGAAAAGGAAAAGAAAGATTGATATGAACCGCCAATTGCAGAATATCATGGAATCGAAAAACACAGATGCTCTGCCCCGGATTTTAATGACCGGTGCGGAATGCGCTCCTTTTGCCAAAACGGGAGGTCTGGCGGATGTGATCGGAACCCTGACAAGGGAGCTGCATGCGCTTGGATTCGATATCCGCCTGATGCTGCCGTTTCACCGGATCATCAAGGATCGGTACCGGGAGAACGTGCGGCACATTGCAAGTTTCAGCGTCGATCTCGGCTGGCGTTCCCAGTACGCGGGTATTGAATTGTACGACTGGGAGGGCATTCCCGTTTACTTTATCGATAACGAATATTATTTCGGCCATGCCATTTATTGCGGAGGAAATTTCGAGGGGGAACAGTATGCCTACTTTTCACGTGCAGTCATCGAAGCTCTGCCGTTGACCGGTTTTCAGCCTGACATCATACATGCCAACGACTGGCACACGGCCATCATTCCCATGCTGCTTTCGACGCAGTACAATCAGGAACCGCGGGGAAGGGCGCGGACGGTTCTGTCCATTCATAATCTTCATTACCAGGGACGTTTCAGTTTCGGTTTTGTGTCGGACCTGCTGGGCATCCACAGCAAATATTTTCAGAAAGAAGGCATTGAGTTTCACGGGGATGCCAGTTTTCTGAAAGCGGGCATCGTTTTTGCGGACCAGTTGGTTACCGTCAGCCCGACCTACGCACAGGAGATCAGGACACCTTATTACGGAGAAGGATTGGAGGGCATCCTGGAGACCCGGGCGGATGACCTCACGGGCATTCTTAACGGCATTGACACCACGGTCTTTAATCCGGTATCAGACCCGTTGATCCCCTTTCCGTATGACGCGGAATCCCTGCCGGCTAAACAGAAAAACAAGGAGGCCCTGATTGACGAACTGGGCCTGACGATCGATCCCGGAACGCCGCTTGTCGGTATGGTGACCAGGCTGACAAAGCAAAAAGGAATTGATCTGGTTCTGCGTGTGTTTGACGAAATGATGGAAGCGGGGATCGGTTTTTTAATGATCGGGACGGGGGAGAAAAATTATGAGCATTTTTTCCGGGGCATCGCACAGCGCACAGGAAATCGGTCGATGGGACTGACGGAGTTTAACGACCCGCTGGCGCACAGGCTTTACGCGGGAAGCGATTTTTTCCTGATGCCTTCCCAATTTGAACCCTGCGGTCTGGCGCAGATGATTGCTCTGCGCTACGGGACGATTCCCATTGTCCGCGCCACGGGAGGCTTGAGGGATACAGTTGTTCCCTACAACGAGTTTACGGATGAAGGCAACGGGTTTTCTTTTGAAAATTATAACGCGCACGATATGCTTCATGCCGTAAGATATGCGCTGGACATTTATCAGAACAGGCAGCGTATGGACTCGATCAGGCGGCGGGCCATGAAACAGGACTGGAGCTTTCAAAAGAGCGTTCTGGAATATGCGAGGCTCTATATTGAAATAGTCAGGCTATAATTCCTGTGATTTTCATTGACAGGCGTTTCGTCGTCACATAAAGAGGCATCCGTTGCGACGGGAGCGTCATTGTTTCCCGATTCTATAAATGAAGGCATGCAGGTGAAAAACAGAATTTCAAAAATCAAAAATATTATTGAGGGGAAATTAAAAAGATACTACGGCCGCTCGTTCGAAAACGCCTCGAGTGAAGAAATGTTCCAGGCGGTGGCGATGAGTATCCGCGACATCATCCTCGAGCGGGGGGTCAAAGCGAACGAAACCCTGGAGAAAAAGGGGATGAAGAAGCTCTGTTATCTTTCGGCTGAGTTTCTGATGGGTCGTGCGCTTGTCAATAACATGATCAATCTTGGTTTGCTCAGGGAATACAGGGCCGTCATGACCGAAATCGGTTATCCCTTTGAAAAGCTCGAAGAGCAGGAAAATGAAGCCGCTTTGGGAAACGGCGGTCTGGGCCGGCTGGCCGCGTGTTTTCTGGATTCACTCTCGACGCTGAATCTGCCGGTGACGGGATATGGCATCCGCTATGAATACGGGATGTTCTGCCAGCGCATTATCGAAGGACAGCAGACGGAAGTGCCGGACGACTGGACGGCACAAGGCGATATCTGGGAAATCGAGCGCAGGGCAGAACAGCTCGAAGTGCATTTTGACGGCATGGTTGAAGAAGTCTGGACGGACAGCGGCCTGACGGTGGTGCACAAAAACTACCAGACCGTCATGGCGGTGCCCTACGACATGCCGGTCATCGGCTATGACAGCCATGTACCCGCAACATTGCGCCTGTGGAGGGCGGAATGTCCTGCCGTATTTGATCTTCATTCCTTCAACAAGGGTGATTTTGTCTGCATGTTGCAGCAAAAGGAGCTTGCCGAGTCGATTTCCAAGGTGCTTTACCCCAAGGATGACCACATCAACGGGAGAATGCTTCGCTTGAGGCAGTATTATTTCCTGGCTTCCGCGACAATGCAGTGTCTGGTTCGCGAACACAAAAAAATGTATGGCGACGTGCGCAGCCTGCCTGAAAAAGTTGTGATTCAGATCAACGACATTCATCCGGCTCTGGCAATTCCCGATCTGATGCGCATCCTGATTGATGCAGAAGGGCTCGGGTGGGACGAGGCATACGACATTGTCAGCCGGATGTTCAACTATACCAATCACACGGTCATGCAGGAAGCCCTGGCGGCATGGCCTGAGCAGCTGTTTAAAACGATGCTGCCGCGTGTTTATGCGATTGTTTCTGAAATAGATGAACGATTCAGACAGCGGCTGTGCAAATCTTATCCGGATGACCGCGACAAGACCGCGCGGATGTCCATTATTGCATACGATGAAGTCCGCACGGCCAATTTATGCGTTGCGGTATGCAACAGGGTCAACGGCGTATCCCAGCTTCACGGCAGGATTCTGAAAAGCAGGACCTTCCGTGATTTCTATGTGATGTTTCCGGGGAAGTTCACGGCCATCACCAACGGAATCACGCAGAGAAGATGGCTGGCGGCGGCCAATCCTGCACTGTGCGAACTGATCTGCGATCATATCGGTGATCAATTTATCCGGGACTGCCGAGAGCTGGAAAGGCTCAAACCGTATGTGGATGACAGGCGGTTTCTGGACGATTTTGCGCATGTCAAGCAGCAAAACAAAAAGCGCCTGTCCGAATATATGCAAAAAAGGCAGGGAATTGCCCTGGATCCCGGGTCGGTCTTTGATGTCCAGGCAAAAAGACTGCATGAATATAAGCGCCAGCTTTTGAAAGTTCTGCATATTTTACATCTCTATCGTCGTTTCACCGAAAATGATCATTTTACACTGCCCCGGCCGGTAACGTTTCTGTTTGCCGCCAAGGCATCGCCCGCCTACTGGAGGGCCAAGAGCATCATCCATTTGATCAGCGTGGTGTCCGCTCTTGTGGATTCCCATCCGCGTACAAGAGAGAACATCCGGGTTGTTTTCCTGGAAAATTACAACGTCACCCTTGCTGAACACCTGATTCCCGCGGCGGATATCAGCGAGCAGATCTCGACCGCCGGTTGTGAAGCATCCGGTACGGGCAATATGAAATTCATGCTCAACGGAGCCGTGACGCTCGGAACGATGGACGGCGCGAATGTGGAGATCTTTGAGAGAGTGGGGAAGGAAAATATTTTTATCTTCGGTGCCGATGCACAGGAAATTGATCGGATCGGGGCGGAAAACAGCTACCATCCGAAAGACTATTTTGACCACGATGAGCATATCCGGGAGGCCCTGTCATGCCTGGTGGATGGCACGCTGCCCGGGGTAGGGAAAGACCAGTTTCAGGATCTATACCGGTCGCTGTTGTATGGGGACTACGACCGCGCGGACAAATATTATCTTCTCTACGATTTTGATGCATATCGCACGGCGTTTGAAAAGATCATGGGCGCATACAACGATACACCCTCCTGGACAAGAAAAGCCGCAGTCAATACGGCGAGTGCGGGCTATTTCAGCGTAGACAGGACCATCGAAGATTATAACCGGATGATCTGGGGGCTTGACTCCATTTGAACGATGGAAAGGACGGCGGTGGATGCTGATCAATTACAGAAAGGAAATGCTGCACGATTCAACCCTGTGTGAATTTCGTGATCCGGTCGGGGCGGTAACCGCCGGAACACTCCTGACCCTGCGTTTCCGCACAAGACTGGAGAACGTGCAGGGCGTTTATCTGTTTTTGTTTGGCGAGGGGAGACGCGAGGAATATCTCCTGCAGCAGTCGGATGAATACTGGCAGGTGCAGATCAGTGCACCGGTCGTGTCCGGTGTGTACTGGTATTATTTTACGGTCAAAGTCGGCGGCAAACTCTGCTATTACGGCACCGGCGGAGGCCGTACCGGGGGAATGGGCTGTGTCTACAGCGCGCCTCCGCCAGCGTATCAGATCACAGTGTACGATCCCGGGTTCGAGGTGCCTGCGTGGTTTCAGAAGAGCGTGATGTACCAGATCTTCCCGGATCGATTCCGGCGCAGCAATGACCGAACGGCGGAAAAAGGCATCGAGTATCACCGCTCCAGGGGACGTCAGGTTCTTTATCACGAGGAATGGGAAGAAAGACCTCTTTTTACCCCGATGCCGGGAGAAAAAAACTACAATCCCTGTGATTACTTCGGGGGGACCCTGAAGGGCATCGAAGAGTCCCTCGGATATTTGCAGGGTCTCGGCGTGAGTGTCGTGTATTTGAATCCGGTCTTTGAAGCGGCTTCCAACCATCGATACAACACCGCCGATTACTTCAGCATCGATCCGGTTCTGGGCACCGTTGCGGATTTTGAGTCGCTGTGCCGCCGTGCATCTTCCCTGGGCATCCGCATTATTCTGGATGGTGTTTTTTCGCACACCGGTTCCGACAGCATCTATTTTAACAGGGAAAAAACATACGAGGGGCCGGGTGCCGCAAACCATCCGGAATCTCCGTATTGTTCCTGGTATTCCTTTGAGCATTATCCTGACCGTTACAGGTGCTGGTGGGGATTTGCATCACTGCCTGAGGTCAATGAGCACGACCCGGGTTGGCAACGTTTTGTCATTAAGGATGAAAACAGCGTCATCCGTCACTGGCTCAGGGCCGGAGCGAAGGGATATCGTCTGGACGTGGCCGATGAGATTCCTGACGACGTGCTGGCCATGATGCATCGGGCGGCGCGTGAGACGGACCCGGAATCTGTGATAATCGGCGAGGTATGGGAAGACGCGACAACAAAATACAGCTATGGCGCGAAGCGTAATTATGCGCTTGGGGGCATGCTCGATTCCGTAACAAACTACCCGCTGCGCCATGCAGTGATCGGTTTTCTCAACGGGGTTTCAGACGCCTGTGACCTGAAAAACTTTCTGGTGGACCAGGCGGCCAATTATCCCCGACCGATGTACTATGCTCTGATGAATCTGCTGAGTTCGCATGATATAGAACGGGTGCGCACTGCACTCAGCGTTCGGATCGACCCTCATGAACTTTCACGTGAACAGCAGGCATCATTCAGGATCAGTGACAGCCAGAACAAAAAAGGTTCCAGGCGCCAGCGGCTTGCCGCGATGCTGCAGTATTGCCTTCCCGGCGTGCCCTGCGTCTATTACGGCGATGAAAAAGGCATGAACGGTTTTCTCGATCCCTTTAACCGGGAACCTTTTACGGATGCTCCGTACGACCTGACCGGGGACTACAGGCAGCTGGCACAGCTGCGAAACTCGGCCGACGCGCTTCAGACAGGGCGCGTTGTGTTCTTCGCTCCCCACAGCGACTGTATCGGGGTGCTGCGCTACGTCATCGGCGGCTGCGACGCGCTGGGCCGGCCGGCGGACGACGGGGTCTATTTTGTTGCAATCAATCGTGCAGATACGGCACGGCACGTTGTGTTTGATTTTCTCGGCAGAAACCCTCTTTTTGACGGGGAACACCAGAGATTATTGCGTCCCGTGTTGAACCGTACGGTTGGCTGCATGATGAGCGGGAACCAGTTCACACTCGTGGAAGGCCTGCTGGAAATGAAGATGAAAGCCCTAAACGGTGTGTGGCTGAAAATCGCCTGACAGGGTTTTCATAGCACGCGAGAAACAAAAGAGAAAAACTATTCGGAGAAATGATGATGAGCTACCAGGATACTTATATACGTTGGAAAAACTCGGTTAATGAAGATTACCTGTTAAAGGAACTCAATTCGATCCAGGGGGATGACACACAGATCAGGGAACGTTTTATCAGTGATCTGCCTTTTGGCACAGCGGGGCTGCGGGGGGTTCTCGGCGCCGGGACCATGCGCATGAACCGTTATGTGATTGGCCGGGCGACACAGGGCCTGGCCGATTATCTTTTAACCGGCGGCAAATCAGGCCGGTGCATGGTCATCGCCTATGACTCAAGGCAGTTCTCAGCGGAATTCGCCAGGGAAACCGCATGTGTGTTCGCGGGCAACGGCATTCAGGCCTGCATCTTCAAGCAGTTGACAAGTGTGCCCGAATTATCTTTCGCAGTACGGCATCTGAAAGCGGACGGCGGCGTCGTTATCACAGCAAGTCACAATCCCCGGGAATACAACGGATATAAAGTGTATTCCCCGTACGGGGGACAGCTTGGTCCCGAAGAAAGCCTGGAAGTCATGAAAAACATACAGAGGCGGGATCCTTTCACGGATGTCAAAAGGATCAGTTATCAGGAGGGGGTTAAGACAGGCATGATCCGTGAAATCGGCGAAGAGATTGACCGGATTTATTATAAGAGCATGGTTGCCCTCTGTGGTGATGAACCGGACGAGAGTCTCCAGGTTGTCTATACGCCGCTGCACGGGTCAGGATTGCGGACGGTTGAGAATGTTTTCCCCGCCGCCGGAATCAGGAACCTGTTCATCGTCGAGGAGCAGAGAATGCCGGATGGTCATTTCCCGACAGTGAATTCCCCCAATCCGGAGGACCCGGATGCGATGAAGATGGCCCTTGCCCTGGCGGTACGCCTGGAAGCGGACCTGGCGATTGGCACGGACCCGGACGCGGACCGCATGGGAGCTGCCGTTCGCCGTAAGGACGGCAACTACATCATGCTGACGGGCAATCAGATCGGCTGCCTGCTTACGAATTACCTGCTTGAAAAGCGGCAATCCTCGGGACTGCTCCGGTCGTCGGATTATATTGTCAAATCTTTTGTCTCCACCGACATGGCCGACGTCATCGCGCAGCATTACAGTGTTGTCTCTTACACGGTGATGACGGGTTTTCGTTTTATTGCCGAACTCATTAAGAAAAATGAACAGACCAATGACGGGTTCGTCTTCGGGTTTGAGGAAAGCTATGGCTTCCTGGCCGGTACGTTTGCCCGTGATAAAGACGGGGTACTTGCAGCACTGCTTTTATGCAAGGCGGCACAGTATTACCGGGGGCGAAACCAAAGCCTGCTTGATGTCCTGGAAACGCTTTACCAGACTTACGGTTACTATCTTGACGGGGTGAAGAATATTGCTTTCAAGGGACTTGACGGCATGGAGAAAATGAAGTCAATCATGGCGGGGCTGCGCGTAAAACCGGTTGCCAGGGTGGGTGATCTGGACGTGCTGTATACAGAGGATTATCTTTCCGGCAAGAGAACGGCGCCTGACGGGACGGTGACAGGTATGGAGTTCCCCACATCCGACGCGATCAAGCTTATTCTGGAGGATTCGGCGTGGATCTGCATTCGCCCTTCAGGAACTGAACCGAAGATCAAGATATACTATTCTGTCCGTGGAACTACGCGGGAGGAGTCGGAAAATCGGCTGAAAAACGTTGCTGCAGGGTTTGAGAAAATGATATAAAGACTTCCTATAATCTGCCTATAATCTGCTTGCGTTCCCTGCTTGTATAAGTTAATATTCAAGTAAATCAAAAACTTGCTTGTTAGCATACAGATCATATACAGCGCGTTGGATGGAAGCTATCTATAATCCCGTAATTTTCAACTTATGGATCGCCCGGTCATTCCGGGAGAAGAATGGACCTGCCGAGCAGGAAGGAACTGACCATGTCTAGACTCGTTTTAATTGTCGATGATAACCGTGACAATCTGTATCTGCTGGAGAGTATGCTGAAGGGACACGGTTTTGACGTGATCTCGGCGGAAAACGGTGAAGAAGCCCTGGCCAAAGCGCGTATTAATCCCCCGCATCTAATTGTTTCAGACATCCTGATGCCGGTGATGGATGGGTATGCCCTGTGCCGGGCATGCAAGCTGGATGACAAACTGAAACAGATCCCGTTTGTTTTTTACACAGCCACTTACACGGATGAAAAAGACGAAAAATTTGCGCTGGCACTTGGCGCCGACCGGTTCATCATCAAACCTGAGGCTCCGGACGTCCTGATCAATATTCTGAATGAACTTCTGAAAGCAAAGAAAACCAGCAAACCCGCGGTTACTAAATCCACAAAGGAAGAAATGGAGTTCTTAAGGAAACACAATGAAGCCCTTTTCAAAAAGCTTGATAAAAAGATATCGGATCTGGAGGAAGCCAATCAAGTCATTAGCTTGTTAGAAGAAAAGTACAGGCTCTATTTTGAGCATGTAACGGATGTGGTCTATACAATTGACAAGGATCTCAAGGTGTCAAGCATGTCTCCGAGTGTGGAGAAAGTCATGGGGTATAAACCGCAGGATTTCATCGGGAAACCTGTTACTGATTTGGGAAAAGCTCTTACACCGGAATCTCTTCAACAGGCCATCATCGATACGGAATTGATCTTAAAGGGGAATACCATATCGGCGACAATTTATCAGTTTATCGCAAAAGATGGAACCATAAGATATGGAGAGGTCAGCGGATCCCCGATCATACGCAATGGCCAGATCATTGCCATCATTTCCGTTGCCCGTGACATTACCGACCGCAAACGGGCAGAGGATGCCCTCCGGGAAAGCGAGGAGAAATTCAGAAAGATTCTCGAAGACATGGAGGACGTTTACTTTGAAGTCGACATCAGGGGAATGATCACATTTGTCAACCCGTCATCCTGTAAAAAGAGCGGATACGCTGAAGAAGAATTACTCGGGATGTCTTTTAAACAAATAAGTTTGCCCGATGCTATTGGACATGTCATGAAGTATTTTGGAGAGATTTTTCAGACAGGCGAAACAGGCAAGCCATTTATCTGGCATCTGAAGAAAAAGAACGGGGAAGAGGGGTTTTTTGAAGTCGTTGCTTCTCTGATCCGGGACAAGCAGGGAAACCCTCTGGGATTCAAGGGAATAGGACGTGATA
The DNA here is from genome assembly GCA_964394715.1 of uncultured Smithella sp. Lineage (GTDB taxonomy): Bacteria > Desulfobacterota > Syntrophia > Syntrophales > Smithellaceae > UBA8904. The sequence goes on along the minus strand of CAYMYR010000005.1, from coordinate 8,628 downwards.
TAACCGAGCGCAGGAAGGCGGAGGAGGAGATTCGCAAGCTTGCACTGGTTGTTCAATTAAGCGGTGAACTCGTGAATATTTCGGCACCTGACGGAAAGATGATCTTTCTCAATACGGCAGGCAGTCAAATGTTAGGAATTGATCCGGATAAAGTTAGCAATTACTCCATCAAGAATGTTGTTCCTGAACCTTTTATGGAGACAGTCCGTCAGGAAATTATTCCCACGCTTTTAGCCGGTGACCATTGGGAAGGTGAACTTCAATATCGCAATATTCAGACCGGTGTTCTTACCGATGTCCGGGCGATGGCGTTCACCATCAAGGATGACGCAACTGACCGACCTGTTTATCTGGTTAATGTCTCTCGTGATATCACCGAGCGAAAGAGGTCGGAGGAAGCGTTGCTGCAGGAAAGCAATTTCAGCAGGGCCGCCCTCGACAGCCTGACGGCGCTGTTTTACATGTATGATGATCAGGGGCGTTTCATCCGGTGGAACGAATACTTTACCGCGGTCACCGGGTATTCCGGTGAAGAAATTGCCCGGATGACACCACTGGATGTTGTTGTGGAAAGCGAGCGGGCATTGCTGAAGCAAACCATGGAAAAGGTTTTAACCACGAAACATGTTTCTGCCGAATTGAGCATTCTCTGCAAGGACGGCTCCGTCAAACCACATTTTCTAACCGGTAATTTGATAGAGTTCGAGAATAAAAAATGCGTAATCGGTATGGGCATTGATATCACTGAGCGCATAAAAACAGAGGCAAAGCTTCAACAAACCCTCGAAAGTCTCAGGAAAGCAGTCGGCACGACCATTCAGGTACTGGTTTCCGCAGTGGAGGCCAGGGATCCCTACACGGCCGGTCACCAGTCCCGGGTTGCGCATCTGGCCTGTGCGATCGCTTCGGAGATGGGATTAGCTCAAGATAAGATTGAAGGAATCCGTCTGGCAGGTTCGATCCACGACATCGGAAAGTTATCGGTCCCGGCAGAGATATTGACCAGGCCTTCGAAGCTGACAAATATAGAATTTTCGATGATCAAGGAACATGCTCAGAACGGCTACGAAATGCTGAAGCATGTAGAATCTTCCTGGCCGCTGGCGGAAATTGTTTATCAACACCATGAACGGATCAACGGATCCGGTTATCCCAAAAACCTGAAAGGAAATGAAATTATTATAGAAGCCCGTATTATGGCCGTGGCCGACGTTGTGGAAGCCATGGCTTCCCATCGTCCGTATCGTCCGAGTTTGGGTCTTGATGCCGCCCTTGAAGAAATTGAGAAGAACAAGGGAATCCTGTATGAAGAGGCTGTTGCCATGGCCTGTTTGAAATTATTTCGTGAGAAAGGGTATGTTCTTCCATAAAAAGGAAATGCCATTTTCATCTTAAAGAAACACTTCATAAGGTTCTTTCGATGCTCATCTTTAAAGTTTGAAGCAGTATCATGGAATGAATTAATAAAATGCTAATTAAATTGAAAGATTGTAGAAGTTATAAAGGTCGCAAAACGGTATGTTCATGCCAGTCCTATTTTCGGTGATCTACAAAAAATGTTGACCTTCCTTCAAAATTTTTTGCCAAAGTCACCTTCAGAAATTAGTTTTGTAAATCAGATTTCCCAATTTCTTCCCGAAGGTTGTTTTTGTTCAATGCTGCTCCATGCATGAGTGCTTCAACCTAAAAAACTATTGGATTAAATGTTTTCCCTGAGGGAATCATCACATAGACAAGTAATACCGTGCTGTTTGTTCTATGGCGATAGCCTGATGGGTCAGGTTGTTTCTCATTAATTGAATGATCCAATCCTCAGGGGTCCCTATTTGTCTAAAAATGAAATTCTGTGGCACTTTTATTGCTGTATATATTTCATGGAAAAAAATAGGTTTAAGCGGGCAAGCCAATGAAAAAGTTTGATATAATGCCTGAAAAACTTGGGCAGGTAATTGTATTTAAAAAGAATTCTTCTGAATCCGGTTTAAGCGAGACCATAAAGCGGCAGAAAGAAGAATCAGACAAGATAGTACATCAAACAACAGGCGAAAATAGTTCTTCGAAGCCTGTTTCCCATGATAATCTCCAGAAAGCATTAAACCGCCTAACGGCTGTTACGAAGAGCCTGGAAAATAAAATTAAACAGGCTGAATCCCTGTCGGAAAGCAATAAGCGGAATATTCCCGAGAAAAAAATTGTCTCGTCATCGGGTTTTGGCGAGGCTGTAAAACAGCAAAAACAGACAACAGGCAAGGGACCGGGAAGCTTGTCCTTTGAAACGAGCTCTTTTCAGTCTAATTCCCAGGTCAATCTTCAAAATGCACTGAGTAATTTGAGAGCTGCTGCAAAAAAGCTCGAGTTCGAAATTAAGCAGGCCGAATCCTCGAATGAAAAAATTGGCCAGATTCTTCTTTCAAAGAAAGTCATCACGACGCGCGATCTGGATGAAGCGCTGAAAAGGAAGAAACAGGAACCAAACAAGTATCTGGGGCAGATTCTTTGTGAAATGGGCCTCCCTCAATCCAGGATCATCAAGGGCATCCATTACAGCAGCAAAAGAAAACAACTCGGCCAGGTTCTTTTTGAACTGAATATCATAACCGCGGCGCAGTTGGACGATAATCTGCTGCAGCAGACGCAGCTCAAACAGAGGGGCGTGCACATGCCTCTGGGTACATTGCTGGCGAACAACGGAGTCATCGGTGAAGAACAATATATCCATGCCCTTTCCGCGCATTACAGCATGCCCATTGTCGGACTGAATAATTATCAGGTAAATCCCTCTCTGCAAAAGACCATCGGTGAAAAGTATGCTCTGGAAAATCACATCATCGTCTTGAGCAATAGTAAAACCAAAGTGACCGCGGCTATGGCTGACCCGCATTTGTCTGTCATTGAAAATATTGAGAAAGCACTGCCCAGAGGAAAGAACATTATTTTTTACCTTGCAAGAGCTTCGGAAATAGAAGATTGCCTGAACAAAAAATATGCCCATTCCAGAAAATCCGCGCCACTTATGGAAGCAGTATATCCTGCGATCAATCCGGATAGTGCAAGTCCATCCCTGAAGAGCATGGCAACAGGCGGTGGGAGTTCGGAAGCCGGGCGCAAGAAAACTGTAGCACAAAATGATGATTTACTGGAGAAACTGCCGGGACTCAGACTGGCCAAGGATCGCCTGTCGATGTCCATCCTTCGGGCGCGCCGGGACAAGAATCTGACGGCTCTGATGTTTGTTGGCCTGAACGGTATCAATTCCATCACTGATGCTCTGGGAGATGACGCGGGAGATTATGTGCTCAAAGAAGTAGTGAAGCGTCTTCTTGTCTGCGTGCGTGAAAGCGATACCGTTGCCCTCGGCGGCTCAGATGAGTTTCTAATCATTGCAAACGGGATCCATACCCCTGAAAACGCATCTCAAATTGCCGGAAATATCATCCATTTATTGTCTCAACCCTTTTTTTTCGAAGGGAAACCGGCTGTTGTCGGTACAAGCATCGTGATCGCGCTTTGCCCTTTCGACGGTGATGATATGGACCATCTGAGCAGGCAGTCTGAAGAGGCCATGCGCAGGATAAAAAAAAGCGGTAAAAATCAATTCTGTTTTATCAACGAGACAGTTAATCATTTGTGGAGCCGGCAATAAAAAAGAAGAGGGGATTTTCTGTTCCCCACTGTGCCGGCAGACTGTGTCATAATTCAATTGTTTGTCATTTGAATCATCGCCTTGCAGGCTCAGATTCTCGGTTAGGAAATGATATTTGGCTAAAGTGCTCCCCTTGCGGGATGCACTTCCGATCGAAGCGAAGCGAGAAATCTTGTTTTCAATAAATACAATGCATTAAGATTCCTCAAGGAGTTTATCCTGAATATAGCCGAAGGATTCGGAACGCGTGACCTGAAAGGTCATGACATTTTCTCTAATTACGACACAGCCTGCGGCGACATGGATATATGGTCTGTTGCCGTCTTCAGTTTCATTTAGTCTGTCAGCTAAAAACCGATCCCCCAAATATCTTCCTGTAGGGTTTTTTCATAAAGACAACATTTCGATCCGTGGCAAACACGATTGACCAAAAAAATCTGTTATTTTATTCATTGCATACACTTTCAACTTTCATTACAATCTTTTACGATGAAAAGAAATTATTGGCTGATTCAATATAAAAAATCATGTCGGCAGTTTTGACGATGAAATAATCTTCTGAGGAAATGCAAATGTCTTCTTCTCCCATCATTGTAGGAGCATCTCAATTCACACAGCACAAGAAAACAGAAAGGCCGCTGGATCCGCTTTGTCTCATGGCAAAGACAAGTTCTAACGCATTGGCCGATTCGGGCGCACAGGAACTGAAGGATTTTATCGACTGTGTGTATGTGATGAATTTATTTCAGTGGTCGTACCGGGATGCCCCCGGATTGCTCTCTGGCATGCTTGGCATCAAGCCGGCGCGTGCTTCTTATCTCCCGATCGGGGGCAATACCCCGCAGATGACAGTCAACAGGGCTGCCAGGGATCTGGCAGCGGGACGCTGCAAGGCCGTTCTCATTGCCGGCGCGGAAGCTATCTATTCACTGCGCCGGGCCATGAAGAGTGATCTTGTGCTGGATTGGCCAGAGAGTATGCCGCCGGATGAGATCGACGGAGAGAATAAAAGCGGTGTGGATAAAATAGAGGAATCGTATGGCCTGTTTTTTCCTTCTCTGATGTATCCGTTGTTTGAGACGTCATTACGGGCTTCATCCGGCAGGTCTCCCGATGAACACCGGATGCATATGGGAAAAAACTTCGAACGTCTTTCCCGGATCGCCTCACGTAATCCCTATGCGTGGTCCAGGGAGGTGCTGTCAGCCGACATCATCGCCACGCCCTCTCTGAACAACCGGTACATTGGATATCCCTACACCAAGTACATGAATGCCAATGTGGATGTGGATCAATCGGCTGCGCTCATTATGACCACGGAAGACACTGCGCGCTCCCTTGGTATTCCCGGTGATAAATGGGTTTATCCCATCGGTGGTGCGGACTTCAACGACATCTGGTATGTTACCCGAAGACCATGCCTGCATCAATCGCCGGCCATACGCCATGCTGCGCGTCTTGCCCTTCAACAGGCCAATCTGACGCTTGACGACATCAGTGTATTCGATATTTACAGCTGCTTCCCTTCCGCCTTCGAGGTTGCCCGGAAAGAGATAGGCATTCCGGATAATGACCCGAGGGACTTAAGCGTAACAGGAGGACTTCCCTTTTTTGGCGGCCCGGGAAATAACTATGTGACACATGCGATTGTTACGGTTGTCGATCTCATCAGAAAAGACCGCGCGCGTAAAGTCATGGTGACGGCAAACGGCTGGTACCTGACAAAGCATGCCATCGGTATTTATGCAGGTACGTCTGCTGGGAATCCCTGGATTGACAGGGATGATTCGTCAATACAGCGTGCCATCGATGCAGAGGCTCTGCCCGTAGCTGTAGAAAAGGCATCCGGATCTCTTACCGTTGAGGCTTATGTAATCGGGCATGACAACGCCGGCAATCCGTTGCAGGGGACCGTGTTGGGCAGGTTTAAAAATGGTGGCAGAGCCCTCGCCGTCATTGATGCTCAGCCGGCTGAACTTCTGATGATGGAAAAGACCGAATGGGTCGGGAAAGAGGGCATTGTCCGTTACGATGATGCGGTCGGTAAAAACACGATCCGTTTTAATGTCTCGGAGTGATCCGAAGAGCAAAAGCAAAGAGGGTATCCCTGTGCTTTTCGAAGGTTATTGCATTGACATATAAAGCCGAGTTACATATAGTTAAAAAAACAATGTATAAAATCAAAATGATAAAAAGATGAACCCATTGAAATTCATCCGCACGTTAAATGAAACCGAGCCGGAAATGATGCGTCGGGAATACATTACGCGCAATCTTTTATTCTTTTCATTTTGCATCACATTCTCTTTTTCCCTGATAACTTTCTTCCTTTACCTGCTCGGTAAAATGCCTCTTGATACGTTGCTGATCTTTGTCATTCTTTCGATCCTTCTTTTCGGGGCCATGTTGCTCACAAAGGCCGGATTCTGGCGAGCCGCAGGTATTATCCTTCCTCTGCTGATGTACTTCCCTGCGGTAAACGCAAACTATATCGGCGGAATCGATGCACCGGGCAATTTCATGTATGCGATTCTGATCATGTTTGTGACATTTATTTACGGGCCGAGGAAAATGTGGATCGCACTTGCGATCTGTCTTGCGACGTATCTCGGCCTTGCCTGGATGATATCCATTGGGTACATAAAACCTTTCCGGACGGCAGAGGTTTTTTTTGTAAACAGGCTTGTTCTTGTTGTTGGTTTTCTTGTGAGTATATCAGTTATGATCTGGCTTCTGGCACGCAGTTATGAAAGTGAGATCAGGGTAAGGATAAAGGCCGAAGAACGGCTCAACAGGAAAAATGAAGAACTGGGTTTGCTCAACGAGGCCTTGCGGGAGAATGAACTTCGCATCAAATCCATCAGCGATAATCTTCCCTCGGGTATGATCTATCAGATTATGAAGAAGGCCGACGGAACAAGGCAATTTACCTATGTAAGCGATTCAGTACGGCAGCTGCACGGCGCGACACCGGAAGAAGTCATGGCTGATGCGAATCTCATATACGGCAACGTCCATGAAGATGATATCGCCTTGTTAATGAAAACCGAAGAGGAATCGTTAAAAACTTTATCCACTTTTTCGATGGAAGTGCGGGAGAAGGACCCGTCGGGGAAAATAAGATGGTCTTATCTGTCATCAACGCCCGCTTTAATGGAAAATGGCGATGTTCGATGGGATGGAATTGAGCTAGTTATCACCGAACGCAAGCAGGCCGAGGAGGCGTTGCTGGAGAGTGAGGAAAAATATCGCACCATCATAGAACAGATGGAAGAAGGCTATTATGAGGTTGATCTTTCAGGTAATTACACCTTTGTGAATGATGCACAGTGCAGAATTCTCGGATATTCCAGAGATGAACTGATTGGGATGAACAATCGTCAGTATCAGGATAAAACAAACGCTAAAATCATGTATCGGCTGTTCAACGGAATTTACAGAACGGGTGAACCGGTTGCATCGTCCGATGTAGAAATCATCGGAAAAGACGGGATGAAAAGATTTCTTGAAGTATCCGTATCACTAAAGCGAAATGCCGAAGGCGATCCGATCGGATTTCGGGGTATTGCGCGAAACGTCACCGCCCAGAAAAAAGCGGAGGATGAAAAGAGAAAATTGGAGGATCGCCTGCAGCGTGCGGAGAAGATGGAGATTCTCGGCAGAATGGCAGGCAGCGTGGCCCATGACCTGAATAATGTTTTAGGAGTCCTTTCCGGTTATTCAGAACTGCTTCTGATGCAGATTCCGGAGGGACATCATTCCAGGAGCTATGCTGAAAAGATTATAAAGACCACGGAAAAAGGATCCGCGATTATTCAGGATCTTCTCACGCTGACCAGGAGGGGCGTCACCGTTTCAGAAGTGATCAATCTGAACGATATTGTGTCGGCATTTTTTAAAACACCGTTCTTTGAGAAAATAAAGGGCGATCATCCTCTGGTAACCTTCAGGGCAGAATGTGAAGAGGGCCTCCTGAACATTAAAGGTTCCCCTGTCCACCTGGACAAGACTTTGATGAATCTGGTGTTGAATGCGGCAGAGTCGATATCGGGAGAGGGAGAGGTCATCGCACGGACAGAGAATTGCTACCTGGACAAACCGGTTAAGGGCTATGATGAAATTCTTCATGGCGATTATGCCATCCTGAGTGTCACAGATACCGGGGCGGGGATTCCGGACGAGAGCAGAGAGAAGATATTTGAACCGTTTTATACAAAAAAGACCGCGAGAAGAAGCGGAACCGGTCTGGGGTTGCCCATTGTCTGGGGAACGGTAAAAGATCACGACGGGTATATTGATCTGCAGACAGAAGTCGGAAAAGGAACGACCTTTAAGCTTTATTTTCCCGTGACACGTCAGGAAGTGATTGCTGCGGAGGAAGGGAAACCGATAGAACATTACATGGGAAACGGGGAATCGATCCTGATTGTGGACGATATGCCCGATCAGAGAGATGTTGCTTCCGGCTTGCTTCAAAAACTTGGTTATCATGTTCATGCTGTTTCCTGCGGTGAAGAGGCAGTTGAATACATAAGGAGAAACAGGGTAGACCTTCTTCTTCTGGACATGATTATGCCGCCGGGTATTGACGGCATGGAGACCTACCGGAAAATTCTGGAGATCAACCCGAAACAGAAGGCCGTAATTGTCAGTGGTTTTTCGGAGACGGATCGCGTCAGAGGAGCGCAGAGACTTGGCGCGGGTGCTTATGTGAAGAAGCCCTATATCATGGAAAAAATCGGTGTGGCCATACGGGATGAACTAAAACGGCAAAGCACTGTGTGAAGAATGAAAATCCATGATCATGGTATCCCGCTGCTGCGGGATGGTTAAATTTTTACACAAATTATTTTTTAGTCTTGCGCTACATGTTGAGAGTTACAAATAAACAAATACCACATCGTTTTTATATTGATATTTTGAAGTATGTCTTCCATTGCCCCGCTACGACAGGCTCAGCGACCAACCCGTTAGCCTTGAACCTT
>CAYMYR010000004.1:4833-80208 GCA_964394715.1 uncultured Smithella sp. | reverse complement strand
TGTTGGCGTTTTGTTCGACGAGCAGTATGGTTTTCCCCGCCTGATTGATTTCCTGGATGATCTTGAAAATATCGCGCACTAAAACGGGCGAAAGCCCCATGGATGGTTCATCCAGAAGCAGCATCGGCGCATCGGTCATAAGCGCGCGGCCAACGGCAAGCATTTGCTGTTCGCCGCCGGAGAGCATGCCGCCAAGTTGTTTGCCCCGTTCTTTGAGGCGGGGGAATAAATCAAAGACATGCTCCAGATCGTCAGCGATTTTGGCCTTGTCTTTTCGCTGCCAGGCTGCAAGCTTGAGATTTTCCAGCACGGTCAGGTTGCCGAAAATGCCACGCCCTTCCGGTACGTGGGCAATGCCTGTGGCAACGATCTGATCGGCGGCAATGTTTTTCAAATCCTTCCCCGCGTAACGAATGCTACCTTCATAGGGAATCAGGCCGGAGATGGCCCGCAGGATGGATGATTTGCCCGCTCCGTTGGCTCCGATCAGTGTAACAATTTCTCCGCTCGCGACTTCAAAGGATATGTCGTCCACGGCTTTGATGCTGTCGTATGACACACTTAAGTTGGCAACAGACAGCAGGCAATCAGGGGTGGTCATGAAGCAACCTCCTCACCAAGATAAGCTTCCATGACTTTCGGATTCGCCTGAATTTCAGCAGGCAGCCCCTGGGCAATGGTTGCTCCGAAATCAAGCACAACCAGCCGTTCACAGATACCCATGACCAGACGCATCTGGTGCTCTATCAGAATGATTGTCACAGAAAACGTTTTACGGATCCAGCGGATAAAATCCATAAGCTGGATGATTTCGTTGGGGTTCATGCCGGCGGCAGGTTCGTCCAGAAGCAGCAGTTTGGGTCCCGTGGCCAAAGCCCGGGCAATCTCCAGACGCCGTTGCAGACCATAGGGCATGTTTCTGGCTTTTTCACCGGCAGATCCGTCAAGTTTGAAGACCGCCAGCAAATCCAGTGCCTGGTTGGTGATGCGCCGCTCCTCAGCGCGAAACCTGCCAATGTGCAGAAGCGCCTCGGCAGGCGTATAGGCAATCTGGCCGTAATAGGCGGTGCGGACGTTGTCCAGGACCGAAAGCTCCTTGAATAGCCGGATATTCTGGAAGGTGCGGGCGATACCTAACCGGGTAATCTGGTGCGGCGTTTTGCCGACCAGTTCCTTCCCCTCCAGTCTGATGCTGCCTTCGGTTGCCCGATAGACGCCGGTGATCAGATTAAAGACCGTGGTCTTCCCCGCTCCGTTGGGGCCGATGATTCCGATAAGCTCATGCTGCTCCACTGCAAGATTGAAGTCGGATACCGCGCAGAGGCCGGCAAAACGGTGCGTGACTTTTGTGATCTCAATCAGTGGCATCCGTGGCCTCCTTTTTCTCTTGTCGCCAGAGTTTTTCGGTGACCAGATCGCGAAGCGGCGTAAACAGCCGTGCTTCTTTCATGCCCATGATGCCGCGCGGACGGTAGATCATCAACAGCACCAGCATCAGCGGCATGAGCACCATCCGCCAGATGCCCATCGGGCGCAGGATCTCCAGAAGGATGGTGTAAAGAACCGCGCCGATGATCGAGCCGGAAATAGATGCTATGCCTCCAAGATAAACCATGATCAGGATATCGGTGGATTTAAGAATGTCAAACATGCGCGGGTTGATAAACTGGAGTGCGTGTGCAAAGAGACCTCCGGCAATTCCCGCAAAAAAAGATGAAACGACAAAGGCAATGATTTTGACCTGACGGGTGTTGACGCTCATCAGGTCGCTGGCGATTTCATCTTCGCGGATGGAAAGGACGCCCCGTCCGAAGTTGGAATAAACCAGGTTACGGATCACCCATACGGAAAGAGCGGTCCAGAAAAAAACCCAGGGCAGTGTGGTGAGCTTCTCCATGCCGAGCAGACCGCGCGGTCCACCAACGGCGTCGATGTTTTCCAGGACGGATTTGACAATCATGCCGAACGCCAGCGTAACAATGGCCAGATAATCTCCGCGTGTCTTAAAAGACGGGATCGCCACCAGAAAACCAACCAGCGCGGCACCGATCCCTCCCGCGAGGATAGCCAGGGGGAAAAACAAACTTTGCAAACCTACGGGGAATACATGGACAGTCAACAAAGAAGCAACATAAGCTCCAACAGCCATGAAACCGGCATGACCAACGGAAAATTCACCCATGTACCCGTTGATTAAATTAAGGCTCACCGTGAGGATGATATTGATGCCCACGTAAATCAAAATCAACTGCAGATATAAATCCACAAAATCAAAGGTGTCAACAGCGATGCAGAATGAAAGGCCCGCAGCCATGAAAACCGGCCAGAAAAGCATATGGCTGGTCAGGGCATGCCATTTCATAAGAAGATTCTTGTATACGATTTTAATGGAAGACATGGCTACACCTTTTGCGGCTGTGGTTTGCCCAGAATGCCGTACGGTCTGACAACCAACAGAATAAGAAGCAGCGTGAAAGCCACAAAATCACGGTAGGTAGAAGGGAAAAACGCAGCTACCATGATTTCCACCCCTCCCAATATAAAACCGCCGATCATGGCGCCCCGGATGTTGCCGATGCCGCCGACCACAGCGCAGATAAACGCTTTCCAGCCAACCATGATGCCCATGTAAGGATCAATCACCGGATAAGCAAGTCCGTACATCACACCGGCAGCGCCACCCAGACCCGTTCCGATGGCAAACGTAAGCGAAATGATTTTATTGACCGACACACCCATCAGCGGGACAATCGTTTTGTCCCATGATATGGCGCGCATGGCCATACCCGCCTTGGTGTGCTGTACGACAAAATCCAGAATCAGCATCAGGCAAAGCGAAAGGAAGATGACGATCATCTGCAGGGATGAGACGGACATCGAACCGACCGTCCAGGTGATATTTTCCAGAAGCGGCGGAATGTGCTTGGGATAAGGAGAAAGTGCCAGGGTGAAGTTTTCCAGAAAAAGACCGACACCCAGGGCCGTTATAATAGCGGAGACTCGCGGCGCGCTTCGCAGGGGTTTATAGGCAAAGCGTTCGATGACCACGCCCAGGCAGGCTACTCCCAGCATGGATAAAAGCAGTGTCGGGACAAAGGACAATTTGAGATAGACGGCAATCAGAAAACAGAAAAAAGCACCGACCATGAACAGGTCGCCGTGGGCAAAGTTGATCATGGTCAGAATGCCGTAAACCATGGTGTAGCCCAGGGCGATCAGCGCATAGATGCTGCCCAGCTGAAGGGCATTGAGAGCTTGTTGAAAAATATAGGCCATAGAATGTTACAGGTCTGCCTTCATACTCGTCAGTCCCCGGCTTGACCGGGGAATCCAGAAAATGGTATTCTGGATAACGGCCTCCGCAGGTATGACGACTTTATGGTTGTTTGCATCATTACGACACCGTCTATTCGCGGAAATAAAGTCTTTAAAACAGCTTGATAAAATGCCCAGAGACACAGTGCACGAGTTGCGAGGAATGAGACGTACTTTATGTACGTCGCAGTGACGAGCAACGAAGTGCAACGCAGTATATGGGATATTTTATCGAGCCGTCAGGGTTTGGCATTGGCAAACCACGTAAACTTCCCGTCCTTGATTTTTAAAATGACGGCGCTTTTAATAGGGTCGCCGGAACCTTCTTTAAACTGCATGTTCCCTGTCACACCCTCGTATTGCGGAATTTTTGCCAGCGCATCGCGCACGGCCTGACGGTCTTTTCTGCCCGCTGTTCCCATCGCCTGCCATAAAAGACCAAATGAATCGTAGGTCAGAGCCGCCACGTCATCCGGCGTGGTCCCGTATTTTGCTTTGTAACCTGCGATGAATTTTTTAGTCGTTTCCGTTGCAGCATCGGCGGCGTAATGTGTGCTGAAATAATAACCATCGCAATCCGCCCCGCATAGTTTGGTCAGTTCGGCGCTCCCCCATGCGTCGGCACCGACAAACGGCACGGCAATTCCCAGACGCTTGGCCTGCTGAATCTGCAAAGGCACTTCACTGTAATAGTTGGGCAGGAAGATAATTTCCGGCTCGGCCTTTTTAATTTTGGTGAGCTGCGATGAGAAATCCTTGTCGTTGGTGGTATAGGTTTCAAACGCGACGATGCTACCGCCGTTCTGCTCATAGACTTCCCTGAAGATTTCAGCGATACCCTTGTTGTATTCTGAAGCGACATCATAAAGAACCGCCGCCTTTTTCAGTTTGAGATTATCCAGAACAAATTTTGCTACTACCCTTCCCTGGAAGGGGTCAATGAAACAGGAGCGGAAAACATATTTCTTTGAAGCACCCGTTCTGGAGTCCAGCGTGGCTTTCGGTGCAGTGGACCAGGGCGTGATCAGCACCACTTTGCTGGATTCCGCAATCTCGGCGGCCGGCAGGGCGTAGCGGCTCGCATTGGGACCAACAATCGCAACAACATTATTTTGAGTAATCAGCTTCTGTGCGGCGGAAGCCGATTGGTCCGCTTTTCCGGCGTTGTCCTCGATGATTAAATCGATTTTATATTTCCTGTCGCCCAGTTGAATGCCTCCACGGTCATTGATTTCGGCAACGGCCATTTCCGCGGCGTTTTTACAGGAGGCCCCTACAGCCGGAATATCACCGGTAAGTTCGGCAATGACACCGACTTTGAGCCCGGAGGAATCCTCCCGGCTGCAGCCGCAAATCCCCAGAGAAACAATCACCAGCAGGACAATGAAAATTGCTGATTTTTTCATGAAATGATCCCCTTTTTTATCTCCATATTTTGCCATCAGGTTATAGGGGAAGGTCGACGCCCTGTCAACGAAAAAGAAAGAACACAAAATCATCTGGAACAAACCATGGATGACCAAAAGCTTTGGCTCCCGAGTCTCCGATTGACAGTCGGCACCGGTATTGATAAGAAAGGACAAACCCTAATGGAGCAGCCTGGCATGAAATGGACGGGGAAAAAAATCGGTCTGGCCCTGGGTGGGGGAGGCGTCCGCGGTCTGGCTCATATCGGCGTCCTCAGTGTCCTGGAACAGGAGGGCATCGGAATTGACCTGATTGTGGGAACCAGTGCCGGCGCACTGATTGGCGGAGCTTATGCATCGGGCATGTCCATCCGGAATATTACGGCCAAAGTAGATGGCTACCTGAGAAGCTCTGAATACAAGGATTCTGCCATTAAGGCCATTGGAGCAACATTTTCAACAAAACAGAATAAAAATTTTTTTCAAAAAACACAAAACTTCCTGAGGAACCGGTATTACCTGATTCGGGCGCTGTTCAGTCCTTCTATTCTTCCTTCTGAAGATTTCCAGTCGCTTATCAACTATCTTCTTCCTGATATTGATATACGGGACACACGCATTCCGTTTACGGCCGTGACCACAGATCTGATTACCGGCAAACAGGTTGTTCTTACAGAAGGTTCGCTTCGTAAGGCGGTGATGGCCAGCAGTTCCGTTCCGGGAGCGGTTGAACCCACCCGCATGGGTGACTGGCTTTTGGCCGACGGAGGTGTGACCAGTCTTGTGCCGGTTAATGCTGCCCGCAAAGCTGGTGCGGATGTTGTCATCGCCGTTATGGTGGATCGTGAACTGCCCAAGGAAACCGATATTGATACGGCAAAAGATGTTTTATACCGGGCAGGTGAAATAACCGCCAATGCTCTGGAAGCGGCTGAACTTGAAAATGCGGATGTCGTCATCCAGCCCTCGGTTGGAGATCTTCACTGGGCTGATTTCAGCCGGCCGGATCATCTCATCAGGGTCGGGGAAGAAGCGGCACGTCAATCCCTGGAAAAAATCAACGACTCGCTTCCCCTGTTGCGGCGTATTGAACGCTTCGCCCGTCGCTTCCGTAAAATCGGGAAACCTGTTCAGTGATCGGATACTTCTATCAATACAGGAACGAGGAGTTCACCGGCATCGCCGGGGCTACTTCTCTCTTCCACCATCCCGATCTTTTTTAATTTCGACAATACTTCTTTCCATTCTCTGCCGAAGATTTCGGCCCGTATAACGGTCCGGTCCTGAATCACCTTTTTTGTCAATTTGCCTGCACCGTGCCGGGTAAGGATCCTCTCCACTTCCTGGGCAGCTATATCCGGATTGTCAACCAGCAGAAGAATTCTTGCCTGCGGCTGAGCAACCGCCGACGGAGCCATGGAACCAACAGCAGAAGGGGCGGCCATTTTATAAGCTTCTTTCTTCCTTTCCATGGCAGTTGAGGCTCTATGCGCAGGTGCTCTCTCTGAATCAGGAATATGTTCGGGAGTAGATTTAAATTCATTTACCCGATCCTGAAGCGCCGGAGACTGGGGCTCTTCAGCCTTATCTGATCCTTTTGGGGTGGATTCATCTTTCACCTGAATGCCCTCCGATTTCATTTCCGACATCTCTTTTTCCCGCTGGCGGCGGTCATCGGAAGGAACCTCCGTGTCTTTGTCTTTCTTGCGCTTTTCCAAAACAGGTGACTTTTTCTGCCCAACGGTGGCTGAGACTTCTTCACTGTCCTTCGGTTTCACTTCAGGTACGGGCGCGGGTACCGGAGTTCGCTGCACCTGATCTTCAATCGCTGGCGGCAGGGCACCGGGAATAATTCTCTGTACCTGATCGTTCCCTGAACGGTAAATATAGACCGCCAGCACCGCGATGACAATCGTCGCCATTATCTGAACGGGAACCTTGACCCCCAATGGGGAAAGCCACTTTTGCCAGAAGCTCTTTTTACCGGCTTCTGCACGTACCCTCGCCATGATTCTCTGTTGAAACCAGGGTGGTTCTTCCACGGAGGAAAGATTCTTCACAAGCCGGTCCGCTTTTTGTAGCAGGGTCACTTCCCTGCGGCAATCCGCGCATCGCGCAAGATGATCCTCAACCGCCTGCTTTTCAGCATCAGTCAGAATCCCCTCCTCATAAAGAGGAAGGAGTGTTTGTATGTCGTGGCACTTGCTCATAAATCACCCATGATTTTTTTCAGACAATCTTTCATGGCCAGACGCGCACGCGACAGCCGGGACTTTACGGTTCCATCGGGTATCCGCAGCGTCTGCCGGATCTCTTCATACGAGAAACCCTGGATATCCCGCATCACAAGCACTTCCCGGTAATCTTCATCAAGCCCCGATATACATTTTTGCACCCGGTATTCAAGCTCACGTCGTTCCAACATTTCTCCCGGATCAGGATCATCTGATGCTGCAAGACAGGCCGCACATCCTCCCTGCTCCCCGTCTTTTTCATCAAGGGCCGCTCTTTCGTGCCGTGACAGACTCTGTCGCTGCTTTAAACGGTTCTTGGCATAATTGATTACAATCCTGCACAGCCATGTTGAAAACTTTGACTCCCCCTGAAACCCCGTAATGGAACGAAAAGCCGCCAGGAAAGCCTCCTGGGTAACATCGCAGGCATCATCGTAATCCCCCAGCATCCGGTAAGCCATGTTCAACATTTTTTTGGAATGCCTTTCCACCAAGAAGGCAAATGCTTCCGCATCACCCTTCTGGCAGGCCCGGACATGCTTCATTTCTTCATCAACATCCTGGGCTTTTTCATGTTCTATGGGTTTAGACATCCAAAGCAACGTTTTTGTTCCCCTAAGCGTTTTATTTCTGTAAAGAGAATTTACCATAATAAGAAGCTGCATTCATATTTTTTTAATGCATTGAATCAGTCAACTTACCATGCTTCTGATGCCGTAGGATCTGCCTTGTGGCTGTCTTTTTGCGCAATCAGAGCGTTTGCAAAATATTTCTATAATAAAATTAATACCTTCTGCCTTAATTCAACCTGTCTGACCAAAAAATAATTGACACACCATAACATTTTATGTATGTTCCGCACGCTATGAAATAAATCACATCATTTTTCTGTATCTTCCGAGATATTCTAATAATAAATCACAATGATATTGAGGTAATAGGTATAAACAATCATATTCCACTCTTTAAAGAGTGTTTCCATAGAGGAGATAAGGGTAGGCCAAGGTAGCCATAACCCAAACTGTGCAAAAGAGCGATTATGCTCTTTTCAACACAAGGAGGTAATTATGACGAGAATTAACCTATTAGTCACTAGAGTTGTACTTTTAGGAATTTTCATCCTGTTGAACGCAGCAATCAGCGTACAGGCAGAAGAAATCAAAGTATCGGTAACAGCATACACGATGAAAGAATGTTATCAGAATAAAGGCAAAACGGCATCCGGAGAGTACGTACGACCCGGTATCGTGGCCGTCTCCAGGGATCTTGAGGCGCAGGGTTTAAAACTGGGAACAAAAATTAAAATAAGCGGTATGGGAACCTTTGTTGTCAAAGATCGCACTAGCAGAAAAAATCGAAGCAATATCGATATCTTTATGAATTCGCACGCAAAGGCAATGCGATTCGGAAGACAGAAATATACTTTTATGCAAAACAACGAAGAAGAACTCGATTTGTCGAGTGGCAAAAAGAAGTATATTTGTATTCTGGAGTAATTGGATCAACTTCAGTTCATTACCATTCAGGGGCATATACTCCTCACCTCTTGATGGTAATGATTTCCTAAAGATCACAAAGGCTTTGGATCATAAAAAAGTGCCGATCAGGCAGAAGGCACATCATTTGTCAAAAACCGGGAAACATCGATCCTGACGGTAAGAGACGCCGTTTTAATGATGTAAATGCAGTGAAGCATTCACAGAACGCAACCGGTTCGCCATAACGCTTAAAATATCCAGTGTAAAATTCGGCATTCTTTTCACCAGAAATCTGAACGCGTACTCATCAATAGAAGCCAGCGTACAATCTGATAACGCTCTCACATCGGCGCTTCTCGGAGAACTGTCGATTAATGCCATCTCGCCAAAGATATACCCTTTTTCTATAACGGAGAGAACCTGGTCGTCTGCTACAACCTCCACCTGACCATCGAGCACAACAAACATGCAATCTCCCCTGTCTCCCTTGTGAAAGACATATTCACCGGCCTTGTATTCTTTAATATTTTTTTTATCAAAAAAATCTGCATATTTTGTGAAGTCAGGATCTGGTCTTCTCATAAAAATCTCCATTCATAAAAACCGGGATTCGTCTTACGCTTTAACTTTATCACACGTCAGGTCTGTGTTCATCATTTTTTTTGTCGCTAAAAAAATAATTTTCCCCCCATGAAGTGGTTTCTTTTTACAAACTCATTCTGGACGATCATTCCATCCGTTAGAATAAGAATCTTCAGACGGAATGATCCTGTTTGACAGACAGCTTTATCGATGCTATTTTCTGTATACACCGCAAGCCTTTTATGCCGAACGTAAAATTGATCAGGAGCCAGACGATGAAAAAACAAACCGTTCTTTCCAAATTAAAAGAACAGGAAAAACTTGCCCGACGCACAATTATCATTGACGCGGCAGAAAAGGAATTTGCAGAAAAACCATTTCAGAAAGTAACTATGAGAGACATTGCAAAGCGGGCGGGGATCTCACCGGCACTCATCTACCGGCATTTCCCGGATCAGCAGTCTCTTTTTGCGGAAGCCTTTATGAGAGGAATCGGCAAGGTGTTTGAGAAAATATTTATCACGATTGATGAATCCCCTGACGGCGCCATTGAACAGGTGATTTCTGATTTTATTGAATACTTCACTTTCAATGATCAATATTTTCAGATGATGATGAATTTTTTTCTTGGCGGTTCGATCGACTCTGAACTTTTTGACAAATTAACGAAAATTGAACGCGACATTCTTGGACATTTTGACATGATCTTTGAAAAAATGAATGCTGGTGGAGACATCCGAAACCATTCGCATACTCTTTTTGCCGCCCTAACCGGCATTGTCGCAACCTTCAGGAATCATCCAGAAAAAAATACGCAGCAAGTTCTTATGCACAGGCAGAAAATAGCACGTAACCTTTCAAAATTAATGAGAAATGTTTAGATCTTTCCCTGCCTCATGAAATCCCGGTAATATACCTTGACATCAAAACAATGTTCTTGTATATAAACATTGTTTACAGTGATGAAAAACACCTTGGAATAAATAAGCGGCAAAATCCAGGGGATTTTAATTTTGCATTTCATCAAATTCAATTCAAAGTGAGTCGTTTATGGAAAAATTTTTCAATCCAAAATCCGTTGTTGTTGTCGGTGCATCAAATTCGTCCTTTAATCTGGGCGCCACAATCTGTAACATGCTGAAAGATTATCTTCAATACACGGGACCGGTCTTCGTTGTAAATTCCAAAGCTGAAACAGTAAATGGCTGCCCCGGATTTTCATCGGTTCTTGATCTACCCCAGACACCGGACATGGCCATCATCATCGTGGCAGCGCGCCATGTTCCCGGCATCATCAAGGATTGCGCAAAGAAGGGAATTAAAAGAGTCGTCATCGAAAGCGCAGGCTTTGCCGAAGACGGCCAGAACGGCGCAGCGATGCAGCGCGAAATCGACGAAGTCTCCAGAAAAAACGGAATGCGCATTATGGGCCCCAACTGTTTGGGCACGTTGAGCACAAGAGACAAGTTCTGCAGTTTCTACGGCGTCAATCCCAGCCTGGTCGAGATGAACCAGATATTTGAAACCCCGGGAAACATTTCCTACATCATCCAGAGCGGAGGTGTTGTTGTTCTGGTCATGGAATCCCTGTATTACGATCTTGTCGGTATCAACAAAGTCGTCAGCATCGGCAACAAATCCGATGTGGATGAGGCCGACCTCATTGATTACTTTCAAAAAGACGAAACTGAAGTCATCGGGATCTACCTGGAAAATGTGGCTGATGGACGCAAGCTGATGGATTCTGCCGAGAAGTCACGCAAACCGATTCTGATTTACAAGGTGGGCAGAACTCCGGAAGGCGCCATGGCGGCCATGTCTCATACGGCCGGAATGGCCAGCAACGATTTGATCTTTGAAAGTGCCTGCAAACAGGCCGGAATCATACGGCTCAAATCGATCAACGAGCTGCATTCTCTCCCCAAGATCTTTACTGAAATGCCTCTTTTAAAAGGGAATCGAGTCGCCATGTTCACTAATTCCGGGGCGTTTGGAAGCATTGCCGCCGATCTGCTGGTGGACGCAGGCCTGCAGATGGTGAGACTTTCGGGCCAGACGCAGGATAAACTGAAAAAAGCAGGACAGGTCTTTAATGTCAGGAATCCCGTGGATATCGGTCCCGCACCGCCGCAAACCTACCTCGACATCTTCGAAATTCTCCTCTGTGCAGATGAGGTGGACGGACTTCTTCCCCTCCTGAGTGTCTGGCAGACCTTTGTGATCGACACGCTTCAGGAACTTTTGAAGATGTGCAAACATTACGACAAGCCGGCGGCCATCTACACACCGAACGCCGTTGCCAAGTCTATTGCCATCCGTGCCAAACACCGCATTCCCATTTTTGAAACACCGGAACAGTCGGTCAGGGCCCTGTCCGTTTCTCATATGTTTTATGAATCCCTTCGGAAAAGAGGTTTTATCGGTGATCATGAAAAATTTGAAAATACGGACGAAAACCAAATCATGAAAGAAACGATGGAGGCCGCATTATGACAAACGTCAATTTTTCAAAAAGAAAGCAAAAAATCATCGGAATTTTATCAAAGGCTGTTCAAGGCGGCCAGCGGGCTTTATCAGAATATGAATCCAAACAGATTGTCGCATCCGCAGACGTTCCCGTAACGCGCGAGTCACTGGTCCAGTCGAGGGAAGAAGCGGTGAACCAGGCATCCAGGATCGGCTTTCCCGTCGTTCTTAAAGGATCTGGCCCGGCTCTTACACACAAAACCGAGATGGATATGGTCCGTGTAAATCTGAAAAATGAACAGGACGTGGCCCGGGCTTATGATGAGCTGATGGACAAGGGAATTCACATGGAAGGCATTCTGGTTCAGGAAATGGTGAAGGGCAACAGGGAATTCGTCATCGGCCTTACACGCGACCCCCAGTTCGGTCCATGTGTGATGTTCGGTATCGGGGGCATCTTTACGGAAGCTTTGAAAGACGTCAGTTTCCGCGTTGCTCCCCTTACGGAAGAAGACGCGATAGAGATGATCCATGAAATAAAAGCCGTCAAGCTGCTGGATGCCTTCCGTGGAGAAAGGGCTGTTGATGAAGACGTCCTGGTAAAAGCTCTGGTCGGTGTCGGTGAACTCGGGATGACACATGACGAAATTGCCGAAATTGACATTAACCCCCTGATCGTAAAAGAAGGCAATCCCGTGGCTGTCGACGCGCTCGTGATTCTTGAAACCGGTCGGCCCCGACAGGCCGTTCATTCATAAGAACATTGATTTTCTTACAGCGTGGATTGGTGATGTTCGGAAAACGCTTCTTCATATTCCTGCAACAGCTTTTTTTTGGACATGCCGACATCGATCACGTCCCAGGGCATGATTTCATCCAGATCTTTCTGCCGGTATACATAGAAGTCGGGATGGATGTTGACGTCTTTGAGCGCCTGTGACCAGTTTCCGTTTCGTAAATGGACAGCCAGCAGAATATCGCCGACGCGCCGGTCGCCCAGAGAAAGAAGGGCCTGGACATAGTTCCACTTTGGCACGTCTGCAATCACGTGAATCTGCCTGTCCTGACGAAAAGCACGGGTAATCTTTTTAATTTTTTTCCCGACATCCTGAACATTCGCAAGCGCGCACCACTGCAGCGGAGTGCGGGGTTTGGGAATGAACTGATTGAGGCTGAGGGTGATACGACGGAATTTTCGTTTCCCTGAGGTGTGGCCAATCACCGCGTGCTGAATTTTCTTTACCAGATCGATAATGGCGTCAATATCCGCTTCTTCTTCCGTCGGCAGGCCCAGCATAAAATATAACCGCAGATTGAATATTTCCTTTTCAATGAGACATCGGGCGGAATTTAAGATATCATCCAGCGATATTCCCTTGCGCAGAAAATCGCGCAGCCGCTGGCTTCCCGCCTCCGGTGCAAGCGCGACGGTTTCGATACCGCATTCTTTGATCAGACTCACAGTGTTTTCATTGATTCTGTCCAGGCGAAGGGAACCGATGCCTGCCTGAGCACCCTGGTTGACGATGTATTGGCAAATTTTAACCAGATCGGAATGATCGGAAACCGCCGTGCCGACCAGTCCTATTTTTTTCTTGATGCGAAGCCCGTCATCGACAGCCGAAATAATCTCCGCGTAGCCGCGAAAACGCGGCGGGGCGTAAACGTGGCCTGCTGCGCAAAACCGGCAACGGTGAGGGCATCCGCGATTGACTTCCACAAGATACATCTCTGCCATTTCCGAATCACGGCTTGAGATAACTTCCGTTGTGGAAAAGGCATTGATGTTTTTGATGGAAGAAATTCGAATTTTTCCGGGCAATCCATCGGCAAGGGGCAAAATATCCCGGATTTTCCCCTGGCGGGAATAGTTTACTGCGTAAAGAGAAGGAACGTAAACTCCCGGTAGTTTCTTTTGCGCTTCAAGGAGCAATGTCTTTTTATCCAGTTCAAGATGCCGGGCTTCGGAAAAGACAGCAGCAAATAACGGCAGGGCTTCCTCGGCTTCTCCAAGGATGAATAAATCGAAGTAATCCGCAAGGGGTTCAGGGTTCAGGGTCAACGCGACCCCGCCTCCGATCACCAGTGGATGGCGGCTATTACGGTCCTTCGACGTGAGCGGAATCCCGCTTCGTTCCAAAAGTTTTAAAACGGACGGATAATCGTTCTCAAAGGAGATGGATACGGCCAGAATGTCAAAATCACGGACGGGCTTCTGATTTTCCAGGCTTACCGTTTCCGCCGCGCCGGTGACGAATTCGGCGTCGTCACCGGACACGGGCAGAAACACTCTTTCACAAAGAAAGGAGGGCAACTCGTTAATGATCTTATAGATGGACTGGAACCCGAGGTTTGCCATGCCGATCCGGTAAATATTGGGATAAGCCAGGCAAACGGTATGACAGGTCCCCCATATTTTCTTAACAAAACCCCGTTCCCGGGACAAAAGGGTTTCACAATGTTTTTTCTGCTTCCAGTTCATGCGCCTAACATGGCCTCTGTTTTGCCGCACTCACGTCGTACCACTGTCACAATGACGACTTAACCGGTTTTCCCGGTCAGGGGAGTTCCTTACGGCATCCGGCAGAAAACCACGAACATCCTTTTAGTCCGCCTGCCTGCGCAGGAACGTGGGAATATCAATATCGACGTTTTGACTTTCATCGTTGATCCCGATGGTCAGCACATTTGCCTGATCACGGGATTTTTCTCTGCGCATATACGCCGGCGTCGATAAATCTTCTTTCCGGAAACCGCCCAGATGAGCCACATTGGACGGCGCCTGCTTTCTTTTCATCGCATCTTCAAATCCGGTTGCAATAACGGTAATCCGGATCTCATCTTTCATGTTTTCGTCAATCACGGTACCGAAGATGATATTTGCGTCTTCATGTGCCTCGGCCTGAATCAGCGATGATGCTTCATTGACTTCGTACAGGCTCATGTCCGGTCCACCGGTGATGCTGAGCAGGATCCCCTGTGCCCCCTGAATCGTGTTGTCTTCCAGAAGCGGAGATGAGATCGCCCGCTGTGCGGCCTCAACTGCGCGGTTCTCACCACTGGCCGTGCCGGTACCCATGAGCGCCATGCCCATATTGCACATGATGTTTTTCACATCGGCGAAATCGAGGTTAATCAAGCCCGGAACAACAATCAGATCGGATATGCCCTTGACGGCCTGATAAAGAATATCATCCGCCTTTTTGAAAGCATCCAGAAGCGAAAGCCCGCGCCCGCCAAGGCTCAGCAACCGCTGATTGGGAACAACAATCAGGGTATCCACCACATCACGCAGTTGCACGATACCTTCCTCGGCCTGCAGATTCCTTTTTTTGCCCTCAAACTGAAAGGGCTTTGTCACCACTGCCACCGTCAGGGCTCCGCTTTCGCGGGCCACCTGTGCAATGATCGGCGCGGCACCTGTACCCGTTCCTCCTCCCAGTCCCGCGGTAATGAAAATCATGTCCGCGCCTTCCAGCTGACGGCGGATTTCATCGCGGGATTCCAGAGCCGCCTGCCTGCCGATGTCTGGATTGGAGCCCGCTCCCAGCCCCTTGGTGAGTTCAGCACCGATCTGGATTTTGACGGGAGCATCCGAAGCTCCCAGCGCCTGGGAGTCGGTGTTCGCGATCATAAAATCGACCCCCCGCAGTGAATAGGAAATCATCGTATTGACGGCGTTGCCGCCGCCCCCTCCCGCGCCGATTACTTTGATTCTTGCCGAATTTTCGATACATACCTCCGTTAGTTCAAACATGCGCACCCCCTTCTTTGTTTAGAAAAATTCTAAAAACCATTTCTTGACTGTTTTCAAAAATTCACTGAAAGCATTACCCGTCTTGCGATAAACTGAATCGCTGGACAGGTTTTTACTGCCGTAAATAATCAAACCAACCCCGACGGCAAAAGCCGGTGAATTGGCCACATCACTTAATCCGCCGACGCCCACCGGATTACCAAGGCGAACCGGCATGTCAAAAATCTGTTCCGCCATCTCCGTTAAACCCGGCAAAAGCGAAGCGCCACCGGTCAGCACGAGACCCGCCGCCAGCAGATCCTCGTAACCGGAACGGACCATTTCCTTCAGAGCCATATTAAGAATTTCATCCATCCGGGGCTCAACGATTCTTCCCAGAATCTGGCGGGACACCATACGGGCTTCCCTGCCGCCGACACTGGGCACTTCAATGGTCTCTTCCTTTGGAATCATTGATGTCAGCGCACAACCGTACTTCAGTTTGATTTTTTCCGCTTCCGCAAAAGGTGTGCGCAAACCGGTAGCAATATCTGAAGTCAGGAAATTCCCTCCCACCGGCAGGGTGGCTGTATGTTTGATGCTGCCTTCCGCAAAGATGGCGATTCCGGTGGTGGATCCACCGATGTCAATCAAAGCCACTCCCAGATCTTTTTCATCATTGCTGAGAACCGCTTCGCTTGCCGCAAGCTGCTCCAGCACAACATCTTCGATATCCAGGCCGACACGATTGACGGACTTCACCACATTCTGAATGGAGGCAGACGCACCGGTCACGATATGGACTTTCGCCTCCAGGCGGACCCCTGACATTCCCACGGGATCACGGATGCCGTCCTGTCCGTCCACCACGTAGTTCTGGGGCAGTGTGTGAAGGATTTCCCGGTCCACGGGAATGGCAATGGCCTTGGATGCTTCAACCGCTCGCAAGAGATCGTCTTCGCCGACTTCCCGTCCTTTGACTGCGACGATCCCCAGCGAGTTCTGTCCCTTAATATGGCTGCCGGCAATACCGACATATGCGGAATTGATACGGCAGCCGGACATGTGTTCGGCGTCCTCCACGGCCTTTTTAACCGCATCAACGGTATTGTCGATGTTAACCAATCCGCCTTTTTTCAATTCTTTGGCCGGTGTGATTCCCATGCCGATGATATCGATGCCGGTCTCCTTCATCTCTCCGACTACCGCCGTCGTTTTCGTTGTTCCAATATCAATCCCCACGAGAACGTTGCTTTTTC
The DNA here is from genome assembly GCA_964394715.1 of uncultured Smithella sp. Taxonomy (GTDB): domain Bacteria; phylum Desulfobacterota; class Syntrophia; order Syntrophales; family Smithellaceae; genus UBA8904. The sequence continues at coordinate 63,732 of CAYMYR010000004.1, read as the reverse complement.
TCCCCATAATGTCACCCTTCTTCACAGCCGTCAGGCATTCATTTATATACTGTACTGAGGTCCTTTTTTCCTATCCTGCGCCTTTCCGAGCGTGTCCTTGCGCTGCACAGTCACCTTGGAAATATCGGCCAGATCAACAAACAAATGACCATTTTTCAACCCTCTCTTTTCCAGGTCCGCCAGAACAACTTGCAGTTGATTCAATTTGCCTGCGAAATTCTCCCGACCCAGCTTCAAATGGAGACCTTTATCCGTCAAAATGGATAAGCCAAACACCTCATCAACGTGAATTTCTGAAACCTCCCCAAGAAACGTATGATGATCTTCGGCAGAAAGCTTCTCCAGAAGTTTCAGCGCTTCGCCAACAAGCACGGATGCTGATTTTGCCCGGACATCCACACCCGACAGAATGGCCAGGTCCACTTCATCGGCCCTGGACAATTTCTTGAAAACGAATCCATCCACATCCATCAGATACAAAGCACCTGCCTGCTTGACCAGAGCAACCGGTGTCCGCTCACGGACCTCCAGGACAAGACGATCCGGAAGCTCCCTGCCGACATAGACACTTTTAATCCAGGGATTCACGGATATTCGTTTAGCCACGGCATCTGTGTTGACGGACAGGATATTCGAACGCATCCTGATTTTTGCCGAGGCCAGAATGTCCTTTTCCGTCAGCTCTTTAACCCCGCGCACGGATATTTCCCTGATCGAAAAGTACGGAGAACTCAAAATCGTGCTGTAGGAATAAACAAACAGGGCACCCAGAACGGTCGCTGCGGCGAGCAGGCTCATCGCACCCAGAGATTCCCCCAAAGCACCGATGATGCGCCGGCGCAGTCGGTTCTTTTTGGCTTCCAGGCTGACTTTCATTCTTCCATTCATGGGTTCTCTCCAATAATCTTCACTTCTGTTTCCAGTTCGACACCTCTTTCTTTTCGGGCCTTCTCCTGAATCATCGTGATCAGCGTAATCACGTCCTGAGCGGTTCCCCGGCCTTTGTTGATAATAAAATTGGCGTGCTGTTTCGAGACCTGAGCATCACCTCGCCTCATCCCTTTCAAGCCCAGTTCTTCAATCAATCTACCTGCAGGAAGCCCGGGCAGGTTCTTAAAAACCGAACCCGCGCTGGGATACTGCAGTGGATGCTTTTCCTGCCTCCATTTCATGATCTGGGCCATCCGCTCCCGAATCTGCGCTTCACTGCCCTTTTTCAATACAAAACAGGCTCCGCACACAATGACATCCGCGGGCAGGTTTGACAGGCGATAGGCAAAGACAATTTCATCACGCCGCAATATTTTCCTTTCCGCATGGCCGTCGATTACTGTAACACTGGAAACGACGTCCTTGATTTCCGTTCCATATGCACCGGCGTTCATCCAGACGGCTCCCCCCACACTTCCGGGAATTCCCGTGCAGAACTCCAGGCCCGTCAATTCCTCCGCGGCCGCAAGTCCCACAACCCGCGAGAGTCCAACACCAGCCTGTGCGCGAATGAAGTATTGTCCCCCTTCCGCTGCCTCACAGGCAGCCTGATCCAATCCATGCATCCATAACATGACCCCACGGTATCCGCCGTCACGCACAATGATGTTGGTGAGATTGCCCACCGGCATAAAGGGAATATTTCCCGCTGTGAGTCTTTGAATCAGTTCCTTGAGCTGACTTTCTGACTCTACCAGGACCAGCGCGTCTACCCTGCCTCCCAGCTTGAGGGAAGCATGACGCGACATCGGTTCATCATACCAGATTTTACCAATATCCATGCCACTCAGTACTTCCTGTATGGCCTGACTGCGTGCCGTCATTTATTCTCTCCCCGGCTGTCCAGCTGCTCCAAAAAAACTTCACCGATTTTATATACACTGCCCGCACCCAGGGTGATCACCGTGTCGCCTGGTTTTGTATTGGCCAGCAGAAAGTCCACTGTGTTCTGCGCCTGACCGATATATTCCACATGCGGGTGGCCGTTTTCCTTGATGGCTGCCCAGAGAGCGGCGGAATTGATTCCGGGAATCGGTGCTTCGCTCGCCGGATAAATATCGTTGAGCAGCAGCAAGTCTGCATCGCCAAACGACCGGGTGAATTCATCAAACAGTGCCTGGGTGCGCGTAAAGCGGTGCGGCTGGAAAATAACGATCAGCCGTCCTTTCCACATTTGCCGGGCAGCAGCCAATGTCGCCATGATTTCCGTCGGGTGATGACCATAATCATCCACCACCGTAATCCCCCGGGAATGGCCTTTGATTTCCAGGCGCCGCTGGACTCCTGAAAAGCTCTGTAAACCTCTTTTGACCGTCTCCATATCCAGTGCCAGCTCCCGCCCCACCGCCGCGGCGGCCATCGAGTTGTAAACATTAAAAAGCCCCGGGACGAACAATTCGACATCCCCCAGGTTCTCTTCATGATAAAATAATTGGTAAACGGTTTTTGTTTCCAGAAAGCGGATGTCCCTCGCGGTATAGTCCGAAGGATGCTCAATGCCGTATGTAATGACCCGGCGCTTGATGGATCCGGCAATCTCGCGGATATGCTCATTGTCATTGCACATCACAACACAGCCATAGAAGGGAACAATGTTGGCAAACTTCAGGAAAGCGTCCTTGATTTCTTCAATGCCCGGGTAATAGTCAAGATGTTCACGATCAATGTTGGTAATCACGGCAATCGTCGGCGACAGTTTTAAAAACGAACCGTCACTCTCATCGGCTTCAGCAACAATGATGTCGCCGTCGCCCAGACGCGCATTGGAGCCAATACTGGCCAGTTTCCCACCGATCACCATGGTCGGGTCCAGACCGCCCCGCGCAAGGATTGTAGACACCATGGAGGTTGTCGTTGTTTTCCCATGGCTTCCGGAAACGGCAACGGAAAACTTCATTTTCAGAAGCTCCGCAAGCATTTCCGCCCGGGGAATGACCGGAACATTTTTCTCATGCGCCTCAATCACTTCCGGATTGTCCGTCTTGACCGCTGTAGATGTTACAACCACGTCTGCGTTTCCGATATTTTCCGCCGCGTGTCCAACAGCAACTTTCGCACCCAGCTGCTGCAGCCGCTTCGTTGTATCGGAAACCAGAACATCCGAGCCGCTGATGCCATAACCAAGGTTCAGTAATACCTCGGCAATACCGCTCATGCCGATACCGCCGATGCCGACAAAATGAATGCGCTTGACTTTGCGCTGCATGAACCCGGTCTCTCGATCTTTTCCCATTGCTTCACTTCTTCCTATGTAATGTTTTTCAGCCGTTTATTGGACTGCCAGCTGAAGGCAGGCATCCACGATTTTTGCGGCGGCATCCAGCCTTCCGGCTTTTCTGGATCTGTCTTCCATGTCCCGCAATTTCCGTTCATCCGACAGAAGGGATTCCACCAGCGCAAACAATGTCTCCGGCGTGAGTTCGCTCTCTTTGATCATCTCAGCGGCCCCCGCTTCAACCATCGCCTGTGCGTTCAATGTCTGATGATCATTTGCCGCCCACGGGAAGGGAATGAGAATCGAAGCGCGCCCCGCCGCAGTAATTTCAGCCAGGGATGTCGCTCCCGCACGGCAGATGATCAGATCGGACAATTCATAAGCGGACACCATATCCTCGATAAACGGACTCACCCGGGCATCCAGTCCATACTGCTCATAAGCTTTCTTCACCATTACCAGATCGCGTTCCCCGGTCTGGTGAACAATCTTCAGGGAATCTTTCATCTTCTGCAGATGAGGCAGCATGGCCACCACCGCTTTATTGATGGCCGCCGCTCCCTGCGAACCGCCAAAAACCAGAATCTGACGGATGGATTTTCGGGGAACCGGATTGCCCAGACGCTCTGTAAAAGCCGCCCTTACCGGATTACCCGTGACCATCACCTTGCCCGATGAAAACTGATTTTTGCTCTGTTCATAGGTAACAAATATTTTATCCACAAACCTGCCGAGAATACGATTTGTATTTCCCGCCAGAGCGTTCTGCTCGGCTATGGCGGTGGGAATGCGCATCAACCAGGCGGCCATCACCGCAGGGCCCGAAGCATAACCGCCGACACCGATGACAACATCCGGCCTGAAGGACTTCAGGATCCGTCTGGACTGCAACATGCTGTTCGGTATCGCATAAACGCCTTTTATCAATGCTCTTATTCCCCTTCCCATTAAACCTTCCACATCAATTTCTTTAAGCTCGTAGCCCAACGATCCCAGCAGTCTGTGTTCAATCCCCCTTTTTGTACCAATGAAAATCACCCTGTTTTGAGGATCGCGTTTTAGAAATTCCTCCGCGACGGCAATGCCGGGAAACAAATGACCGCCTGTTCCTCCTCCAGCAATAACGATGCGCACTGTTTTCTTCCTCTCCCCGCGCGGTATTCCATGCACGTCACGTCCGCTGTGTGGAAATATTCAGCAGGATTCCCACTATCAGCATGCTCATGACGAAAGACGTACCCCCGTAACTTAAAAAAGGCAGGGCCAGTCCCTTTAAAGGAATAAGCCCCATCACGCCCGCAATATTAATGAACGCCTGCATGGTGATCAGCATTGTCAATCCCGCAGCCAGTAAAGTCCCGAAAAGGTCCGGCGCGCGAAAGGCAATCATGAAGCCGCGCAGCAGGAAGAAAATAAACATGAAGATGACGATCGCCACTCCGATAAAACCGCTTTCCTCCGCGATGACCGCCAGAATAAAATCCGTGTGCGGTTCCGGAAGATAAAACAATTTCTGCATGCCGTCGCCGATGCCTGTACCAATCACACCGCCTGATCCGAAAGAAATCAGAGACTGGATCAGCTGGAAACCGGTATTGTCCGGATCTTTCCATGGATCCAGAAACGCCGTAAGCCGCGCCATCCGATACCCCTTGGTCATGATCAACCAGACGCCCATCGGAATGAATGCTGCACCCAGAAACATCAGGTGGGTAATCCGCGAACCGGCCAGAGACAGCATCAGAAGAAGAATCGATGCAATGATGACCACCGTCCCGAAATCCGGCTGCAGAATGATCAATCCCATAATTATGGCAGACACCGAAAGAGGAACAGCGACACCACGGCTGAATTTTTTGAGATGATGTACTTTTCGCGTGAGGAGATGAGCGAGGAAAATGACCATGGCCACTTTCACCAGTTCGGTGACCTGAAACGAAAACACACCCATATTGATCCAGCGGGTTGCTCCTCCTCTTCGAATTCCGATATGGGGAATGAAAAGTGCGAGCAGCAAAACAACGGAAAGGAGGACTCCGGGATAAGCCACTTTTTTCAGCTGTTCGTAAGGAATTTTTGTCATGACAATCATCATGATCAGGCCGGCCAAAACAAAAATCAGATGCTTCTTGAGAAAAAACTGTCCGTCTTTGAACTTCTCCAGGGCCAGAATAGAGCTTGAAGAATAAATCATTGCAGTCCCCACCGTCACCAGAATTAAGGTGACCAGAAGCAGGACAACATCCGGAGTATTGGTTTCTTTTTTAACAGCCGATTCCATTTATAAATTCTTTACCTCTTCCCTGAAAAAGTTTCCCCGTTCCTTGTAATTGGCAAATTCGTCAAAACTGGCGCATCCGGGCGACAACAGCACGATGTCTCCTGGCTGCGCAATACGATAAGCGCTTTGAATGGCCGCTTTCAATGTCACTTCCTTGCTGATCGGTGTGCCCGGACTGATCTGCGGCTCTATGCGTTCTCGGGCCTCGCCAAACAGGATGACCTGCTTTGTTTTTTCGCCAAGCAGCGGTTTCAACACTTCAAAATTTCCGTCTTTATCCCTTCCGCCCAGAAGCAGAATGACCGGTGAGGAGAATGTCTGAAGTGCGCGGGCAACGGCATCCACATTGGTCCCCTTGGAGTCATCGTAGAATTTGACTTCGTTTTTTTCTCCGGCAAATTCAATGCGATGGGGCAACCCGCGAAAACCTGATACGGCCTTGATAATGTTTTCAGGTGAACAGCCGCAGAAGCGTGCCGCCGCCACTACCGCCATCACATTTTCCACATTATGCAAACCGGGAAGCGAAATCATGCTCAAAGGATAATGTTCCTCCGTTCCATCCGGCCTTGAGAAAACAATTGTCTCCTCCCCCAAGAAAATTCCAGGGGTCAGACTTCGTTTCGAACTGAATAAAACGACCTGCGATCGGATTGACTCAGCCAGCCCCTTCTGCGCATCATCCTCAGCATTGAGAATTGCCAGGTCAGTCTCCTGCTGATTCTTAAATATGCCTGCCTTGACCTGCCGGTATGCTTCAAAAGAGCCGTGATAATTGACATGGTCGCATGTAATATTGAGCAGAACGGCTGCGTGTGGCCGGAAGGTACTGGTCCACTGCAGTTGGAAACTGCTGATCTCGGCTACAATAAAATCATCATTCTGCGGAAAACCGGCATATTCAATCAGGGGATTGCCGATATTCCCGCCGATAAATATTTTCTTCCCCGAATAAGCCAGGATCCTCCCCAGCAGAGTAGTTGCCGTGGTCTTCCCGTTGGTGCCCGTCACTGCAATAATGGGCACCCGGATAAAGCGGCAGGCCAGCTCAAGCTCGCCGATGATCAAGATCCCCTTTTTTTGTGCGGCTGATAAAATATCATTACCGGGCGGAATCCCGGGTGAAGGCACCACCAGATCGACACCATCGAGGACCGTTGCATCGTAGTTGCCGGTTTTAAGCCAGGGTTGACCGGCCAGCGGCTCAAAACCTTCTCCCCACTGACCTAAAGGCTTTTCATCGACCGCAACAACGACCGCACCGCGGGCTCCCAGAAACGATGCTGTAGCGATCCCCGTTTTCCCCATGCCGATGACAACTATTTTCTTTCCCTTCAGTTCCATGACTCCTCTAACGCAGCTTCAGTGTGCCGATGGCCAGAAGTGCAAGCAAAATTGAAATAATCCAGAACCGGACGATGACCTTTGGCTCCGCCCAGCCCTTGAGCTCAAAATGATGATGAATCGGCGCCATCCTGAAAATTCTTTTGCCGCCTGTCAGTTTAAAATAACCGACCTGGAAGATGACGGAAAAAGTTTCCATGACAAAAACGCCCCCGACAATCGCCAGCAGAATTTCCTGCTTGGTTATCACCGCCACCGTACCCAGCGCTCCGCCCATCGAAAGCGATCCGACGTCTCCCATGAATATTTCCGCCGGATAGGCATTAAACCATAGAAAGCCCAGAGCAGCTCCCATCAAAGCCCCGCAAAACACCGACAACTCACCGGCGCCGGGAACATAGGGAATTTGCAGATAATGGGCAACTTTCACGTTGCCGGCAAAATAAGCAAACAGCAGATACGTAGCAAAACAGATGCCTGCCGGGCCGGTCGCCAGACCATCCAGTCCATCCGTCAGGTTAACGGCATTAGCCGCCCCGACAATAACGAAAGCACAAAGCAAAATGTAGCCCCAGCCCAGATTGGGCAGAACGGTTTTAAAGAACGGAATTGTCACCTGTGTGCTAAAACCCGGTTTGAAATATAAAATAAGGCCGATAAAAAGAGCGATGATGATTTCCGCGGCAAGTCTCTTATTGCCCGAAACTCCCCGGGAACTCTTTGCGGCCAGTTTTTTGTAATCATCCAGAAATCCGATCAGGCCAAACCCGACTGTCACCAAAAGCACCATCCAGATATAAACAACGGAAAGGTTGGCCCACAGCACTGTGGCAATCACCACGGCAAAGATCATCAACACCCCTCCCATGGTGGGTGTACCTTTCTTTCCCAGATGCGTTTTCGGCCCGTCTTCCCTGATCTGCTGATCAACCTGCAGTTGCTGCAGTTTGCGAATCAGCCAGCGACCCATAAGAAGACATATCAGCAGCGCTGTGACCGAAGCAAATATTGTCCGAAACGTGATATAACGAAACACGTTGAAGGATGAAAACATCGTGTGCAGAGGATAGATGAATTCGTAAATCACTTTTCCGCTCCCGGTTTATTCCGCCTGGGTTTTACCTTCTGTTTTGTAGATACCCATATCCTCACAGATTCTCGTCACAATCCTGTCCATTTTCATTCGTCGGGATCCCTTGACCAAAATCCAGTCTCCTTTGCGTAATTGCTTTTTCAAATGGGCAATCGCCTCTTCAACATCTCTGAAATAAATAATTTGTTCATCCGACAATCCACCTGCAAGCGCGCCTGCCGCGGTGACGTCTGCAAAATCCCCCTGCAGAAAAACGGTCGTTACACCGATCGTCGCCAGAAGCATCCCGACCCGCCGATGCATTTCCCTGGCTGCCTCACCCAGTTCCAGCATGTCCCCTAAAAAAACGAATGCGTTATGCGCACTCTTGAGATCCCTGAGGGTCAGTAAAGCTTCCCGCACCGAAGCGGGATTGGCATTGTAGGCATCATTGATCAAATAGGCCCCGTTTTTGAGCTTGATGACCTCCATTCGTCCGCCCACTGCGTGAAACATCGTCAGCCCCTGCCGGATCGATTCGGGGCTGATTCCACAGGCAACGGCAGTCGCTGCAGCAGCCATCGCATTATAGATATTATGCAGGCCTGCCACTTTCATATCCACTTTGTATGCCCCGCCGTTGATCAGAAGATTGAATGTCGTTCCTTTTGCGCCGTTTTTCCGGATATCGCCGACACTGACATCAGCGCTTGCGCTCATGCTGAAGGTTACACGGCGACCGGACCAGCGATCGGCCAACCGGCAAACCGCTTCATCGTCAAGATTGACCACCGCTGTGCCTGAAGGACGCATATGAAAGAATAAATCTCCTTTTTCCTCGCACACGGCATCCACCGTGCCAAATCCTTCCAGATGTGCGGGACCGACATTGGTGATCACTCCGATATCCGGTTCGGCAATTTGTGTTAATCTCCTGATTTCACCCCGTGTATTGGTCCCCATCTCTAAAACGGCTATTTCGTGTCGACCGGTCATTCGGAAAATGGTGTACGGCAGACCGATCAGATTATTGAAATTCCCTTCCGTCTTGAGCACTTTTCTTTCCTGGCGGAGGATGCATGACAGCATTTCTTTGGTCGTTGTTTTGCCTGACGAACCGGTCAGTCCGATCACAGGGATGGAAAAACGCCTGCGATAAGCCTGTGCCAGATCACCCAGTGCCTTCAGGGTATCTTTCACTTCAACAACACAGGCCGTTCTCCCCACTGCTTCCGGGCTGATTTGGCTGACATCGTGAACGATCACGCCGGCTGCCCCGGAATCCACCGCCTTGGGCACAAATGCATGTCCGTCGAAATTCTCGCCCTGAAGGGCAATGAAAAGATTGCCCTGTTGAATGCTTCTGGAGTCTGTGGAAATACCGTAAATCGTCTTCTCTGTGTTTCCGGCAATCAGTCGTCCTCCGGTCACTGCCAGAACATCCTCAAGAGAAAATACCGGTGGCGTATCCTCCGAAGGATCATCCTCCCTGGAAAGAAGCGCCTGTTTTGCGACAATCCGGTCATCGAACGGAACTTTTTTTGTTCCGAAAATCTGATAGTCCTCGTGTCCTTTTCCGGCTATCAAAACAATATCCCCGGCTTCGGCCAGATTGACCGCAGTCGTAATAGCAGTCTTCCTGTTTTCAATCACCGTATAGGCTTTCATGGCCCGCGGTAAGTCCGGATGATCGGGTGAGACCTTGACAGTCTTTTGCCGGTCGATCCCCGCCTCAATCTCACCGATGATTGTCAGCGGATCTTCTTTCCGCGGATTATCGGAAGTGATGATGGTCAGGTCGCTGTAAATGGATGCCGTTTCACCCATTAAGGGCCGCTTGGCGCGGTCGCGATTACCACCACAGCCAAAAACAGTCAATATTCTTTTTTGCCTGAGTTTGTCCAGATTCTGCAGCACCTGTTTCAACGCATCCGGTTTGTGTGCGTAATCAACAAAAACATGGACACCGGCCGTCGAATCGATTCTTTCCAGACGACCGGGCACAAAAGGCAACTGCTTAATTCCCGCTTCCACAGCGGAAGGCGCAATTCCGAGAACAGAAGCGGCGGAGGCGGCAGCCAGAATGTTGGACAGGTTGAATCTGCCGATGAGCCTGGACGTCACGGTGATTTCTCCACCGGACAGGCTGATTTTCGCCCGGATGCCTTCCAGTGTTATTACCTCGCTGTCCGCGGTCGCCTCACTCCCTTTTTCCAAACCATAGGACAGTGCGGGCAGTTCGATTTCGTCGAGCAGCCTTTGTCCCCAGGGATCGTCGCGGTTGATAACGACTTTTTTTGGATTGCCTTTTTTACTTTTGGGCAGGATCTCTGTAAAAAATCTTTTTTTTGCCTGGAAGTAATCTTCCATGTCGTGATGGTAATCCAGGTGTTCCAGACTGAGATTGGTAAAAATACCAAGGTCGAAGGCGCAATCATCAACTCTCTTCAAATCCAGTGCATGCGAAGATACTTCCGCGATCACATGCGTTACGCCGGAAATTTGCATCTCGCTCAAAATTTTCTGCATTTCAAAAGACTCGGGCGTCGTGTTTGGCGCCGGTATGGTCTTGCCATCATAGCGGTAATTGACAGTCCCCAGAACACCGCAACGGAATCCGGCAGCCGTCAGGATGGATTCCAGCAGGTAGGCCACGGTCGTCTTTCCGCTCGTCCCGGTAATTCCAATCAGCGTCAACCGGGAAGAAGGATCGCTATAATAATTTTTTGCCAGCAGGCCCAGTGCACGCCGGCTGTCCGGCACCCGGATTGACGTAACCCCATCGGGCACATGGATATCTTTTTGATGTACAATGTAACGTGCCCCGTTATCGAGCGCCTGCCTGATAAAATCGTGGCCGTCATGGACAAGGCCCTGGATCGCAACAAAAAGAGAATCCTGTCTGCATTGATCTGCGGCGTAACAAACCGATGACACATGACCATTCCGATTGGTGTCATGTTCGGTGATATCGATGCCTTTTAGTACTTGCCGCAGTTCCATCGTTCCTTCTAATTGTTCATTGTAAATTCAATTTTACACACACGTTCATTACCCAGAATCGATCCGGCGGACGGCACCTGCTGGATCGCCCACCCGCTGCCCGAAACATGTAAATCGATCGATCTGGTTTTCGCCAGCTTCAATGCCTCCCGAATGGTCAGCCCCTTGAAATCAGGCATCCTGGATTCATCATCGATCGGATCTTCGATCACGCTGTCGACCAGGGAACTGTCCGCTGTTACCAGCTGCAAATCTTGCGGCTCCCGTGGCTCAAACTCCGGTGTTTCGCGAATGTTTGTCTTGTAGCAGTTAAGAATCTGTTCCCCGATGTTTTTAAAAACAGGCGCTGCGGCCACACCGCCCCACTTATCGCGCTGCGGTTCGTCCAGCATAACGACAATGACAACCTGCGGGTTTTCGGAAGGAAAAAATCCGATGAAAGAGGTACGAACCCTTTCCGACGAATACATTCCGCGCGCAAAATCAAATTTCTGTGCGGTCCCTGTTTTGCCGGCAACAGCCACATTGACAATATGTGCCCTTTTCCCGGTACCGTCCTCGGCACCGACCACCTGAGTCAACATGGCCGACATCCGTTTTGCCGTTTCAGGTGAAACAACCCGCCGTACCATTTCCGGCGCATACATTTTAATCGGGTTGTTGTTTTTGTCTGTCAGGCCGCGCACAACGCGGGGCTTCATTAAGACGCCATCATTGGCAATCGCCGACATGGCAGTAATCATCTGAATGGCGGTGACGGAGATACCCTGGCCAAAACCGATGTTTGCCGTATCCACCCTTGTCCAGCTGTTCGCGGGCCTCAGCAACCCCGCCGCTTCACCGGACAGATCAATTCCCGTTCTGGATCCAAAACCAAAATTTTTAATGTAGGCATAGAACTTTTCACGGCCAAGTTTTTCCGCAATCTTTGCAGAACCGATATTGCTCGAATACTTCAGAATATCGCGAACGGCCAAATAACCGTGACGTTTCCGGTTGGCTTCACGAATCACCCGGTTGGCAACTGTATACTGTCCGTTTTCGCAATAAATCGTGTCCGATTCGCTGACCAGTTTTTCCTCCAGGGCGGCGGCAACCAGAAAAGGTTTAAAAGTTGAACCGGGATCAAAGGATTCCGTGATCGCCCGGTTTTGCCACATTTCCGGTTTCAGTCCCTTGATGTTGTTAGGATTGAATCCTTTCTCGTTTGCCATGGCCAGGATCTCGCCCGTTTTCGGATCCATGACAATCGCGATACCGCCTCTCGCGCCTTTATCCAGCACAGCCTCCCGCAGATGAGTTTCCACAAGGTACTGCATTCGGCTGTCGATGGTCAAAACCAGATTGACGCCTTCATCCTTGGGGAATCGATCACGTTCCACATGGAGGAAAAGTTTTTTTCCTTTGGCGTCTCTGGCCCAGGTCAGTTTTTCCGGAGTTCCTTTCAAGTAAGCGTCATATTTTTTCTCGAGACCTTCCAGACCCTCAGCGTCAAATCCGGAAAACCCGATTAAATGCGCGGCCAACGGACCGTTTGGATAAAACCTCTTCGGTTCCTTGATCAGAAACACCCCTTCGATGTTGGCCGCTTCTACCTGGGCCGCCTGCTGGGAAGATATTTTTCTTGCCAGCCAGCAGAAACTTTTCGGCTCCGAGATTCTTTTATAGATTGTGGATTGATTGGTCTTGAGAATGGCTGCAATCTGCCGTGACACTTTTACCGGATCGTTTATTCTTGTGGGGTCGGCGCACACGGAATCGGCCAAAACCGACATGGCCAGCTTTTCTCCGTTGCGGTCGTAAATCATTCCTCTTTCCGGGTGAAGTTTTAATGTGGTGATATGCTGTCTCTGGGCAAGCGTCTTTAATTTCTCACCGGATAGGACCTGTAACTGAAAAGCCCGGGACAACAATGCGATAAACAAAATCAAAAAAATCGCCAGAATGCTTGCCAGCCTGAATTTCAGCCATTTTTTTGAGTCTGCCGCCATTCTCACTTCCCCGTTTTCTTCAAAACAATGACCTGTTCTGCATCGGGATAACACATCTGCAGTTTATTTCTTGCGATATCTTCAATCCTCTGAGGTGCTTTGAGCATTGCCAATTCGAGCTTCAGTCTTTTCTGTTCTTCCAGTAAATTTTCTTTGGCATTCAATGTCGCTGCGATCTCATATTCCAGTTTGGTCATGCGAATGTGCGAGCCGACGTAAATTACCGCGACAAACATGAGAACAAGCGCCACCACGATAATGGTCGGATACTTCACTCCGAAAGAAGAAGCGGCTGTTTCTTTCATCTGCCTGCCGCGCGGGATCGCCTGTGTTCCTGCTGTCTGAGCCATCGTTAGATCCTTTCCGCCACACGCAGTTTCGCGCTGCGGGCACGCGGGTTCTGAAGCGTTTCCACCTCGGAAGGCACTACCGGTTTACGTGTTAAAACTTTCAAGACAGCCTTTTTGTGGCAAACACAGTATGGGATATCCTTCGGACAGACGCAGGATGCAGCCATATCCCGAAAGGTATTTTTTACAATCCGGTCTTCCAGCGAATGAAAGGAGATAATGCCGATGCGTCCCCCTGTCCAAAGAGCGCCAACCGCCCCTTCTATCGCCGGAATAATGCAATCCAGTTCGTGGTTAACCGCTATCCTGAGTGCCTGGAATGTTCTTGTGGCGGGATGAATCTTCTGTCGCCTCATGCCTGCAGGCATGACCGATGCGATAAGACCTGCCAGATCCTCCGTCGTCTCAATCGGAGAGAACTTTCTCTTTTCTGATATTGCCCTGGCAATCCGCGCAGCCATTTTTTCTTCCCCGTATAGTCGAATAATCTTTTCAAGTTCATTTGTCGCAAAATGGTTGACAATATCATAAGCGCGAAGTTTCAAATCCTGATCCATCCGCATATCCAGCGGCGCGGACTGACTGAAACTGAACCCTCTGTGCGCCGTATCCAGTTGATGGGATGAAACCCCCAGATCCAAAAGCACACCATCAACTTTCTCGATATGCAATTTTTTCAGTACAGAGTTCAGATCGGAAAAGTTGGCCTTAACCAGAGACACTCTCGATCCGAACGGCGCCAATCTTTTTCTGGCGGCCGAAAGGGCATCCGCGTCGCAATCAATCCCGATCAGTGTAGCCTGCGTCCTCTCCAGGATTGCGTGCGCATGTCCTGCTCCACCTATCGTGCCGTCTACATAAACGCCTGTTTTCTTTCCCACAAGCCATGATAAAACTTCTTCAAGCATCACCGGCTGATGAGAAAAGTCAGCGCTCATGGTCATATACCCAGATCAGCCATGTAATTACTGAACTGGGCAATATCGCCACCGGTTTTCTTCATTTCCGCATCTAAACGGTCTTTCGACCAGATCTCGACGACCTTAATCATGCCGAGCAGAACAATTTCTTTTTCCAGATTTGCATATTCGCGTAATGCAGGAGGAATCAGCACCCGTCCCTGACTATCAAGATTACAGTCCACGGCTCCGGACATAAAGAAACGCTGAAATGAACGTATTTCTTTACGCAGGATTGATTGATGCGATACTTTCTCTTCGATGATGCGCCACTCATCGAAAGGAAAAACCATTAAATATCCGTCCCATTTTGTAATGACCATGCGGTTATCATGTTCATCGGCAAACAATTCACGAAACCGGGAGGGAAAAATGATTCTTCCCTTTTCATCAATAGTGTGCTGATATTCTCCACGAAATACGGACATTTAAAACACCCCTCCACAACAATCCACTTTACTCCACGTGGCTCAACTATAGAGAGGGAAATTGCCTTTGTCAAGGGAAAAATGCATCTTTTTGCCTGTCAAGTAACTTAAAATTACTCATTAAACGGGAAATGTGACTGGTCCGTTTCGGGCGATGGTCGCGGAAAATTTTTAAGAAGGTTCAGGAAAGGCATTCATACGGAGGGGAAAATCGTGTAAAACAGATGGCGAATTTCGATATATATTAATAAAATCAAATATATAGAAAATATTACTGTAGCGGCTTTTTTTCTATTTTACTCTTCAGGTTCGATTGTTCAGCTGTACCGGGCACATCAGGACCGGTAATGCTTTTGATTACAGGCTCACCATCACTGCCTTTTGTATCAATTCTGACAACTTCCTCATCATCAGTATCGGTAGAGTCGGCATGAACTGAGGTCTCGCTGCGAATGCGCTTTGTTGCGGCGATATGATCGCTCAGTTTTCTGGAAAAATAGTGGCTGCCGTCACTCTGGGCCACGAAAAAGAGGTAATCCACTTTTGCGGAATTGAGAATCGCCTGAAACGAATCCAGTCCCGGATTGGCTATGGGTCCCGGTGGCAATCCCTTGATCAGGTAGGTATTATAGGGCGACTCCCGCTTGTAGTGCTTACGCAGGATTTTCCCGTCAAAATCTTTCAGGTCGTAAACCGCTGTCGGATCACATTGGAGCGGCATTCCCCTGCTCATCCGGTTATAAAAAACGGCTGCAATCAAAGGCTTTTCCCCTGTCTTCCAGGATTCTTTCCCCACAAGGGAGGCAAAAGTCACAAATCGATGGAGATCAAGACCTTTGGCCGCCGCCTGATTAATCATCTCTGGTGATATTTTTTTCCAGAAACGATCCACCATGGAACGCATAATCTGCCTGGTGCTCATGGAACGATTGAACAAATATGTATCCGGAAAAAGATATCCTTCGATCGAAGGTCCCTGAACACCCAGTGAAGACAGGAATACCGGATCTTTCGACAGTTCAAAGAAGGTTTCTTCGTCGATCAGTTTGTATTCCTTGAGACGGGCCGCAATTTGCCTGAGGGAAGAATCCTCGTAAATCACTACACGGTAATTTTTAATGTCTCCATGAATAAGTTTTTTCACCAGTTCAGACGGGGAAAGAGAGGTGGAAAATTCGTACTCACCGGCTCGAATGGTACGTGTGGCTCTTTTGACACCGACCAAAGCGTAAAAGAAAAACCGGTTTTTAACTAATCCGGCATCGCTGAGAATTTTTGTTGCGTTAACAAAACTGGTGCCTGTCGGGATATCAACCAGCACCGTTACGTCTTTTCCCGGGTCAATCGGGGTTCTTGCGTAAATAAACAGCCAGGTGCCAAAAATAAGAGTGAGAATAACCGGCACCAGAAGAACATAGCGGCATATTTTTATGATTTTTTCTTTCATTTCCTGTCTCACGGATATTTCTGAAAAACGGAATGGTTCAAGATGGGATCTAAACCTGCCCCGTTTCTGATTTACTGATTTGATCCAGATAACTTTGCAGGATCAGGCAAGCGGCCAGCCGATCAACTTTTTCTTTCCTTTTTCGCCAACGGATGCCGGATGAAATTAATATTTCCTCGGCCTCTTTGGTCGAAAGCGTTTCCGGCCATTTCATCACCGGCAATAAAAAATTTTTTTCGAGTAAAAGGGCAAAACGTTTCACCTTTTCACACTGAATGCCTTCGGAACCATCGAGACGCAAAGGATACCCAATGACAATTTTTTCAATGGAATATTGCTGAATCCAACGGTTTAAAACTTCCAGATCATGTTTTTGGGTTCGGCGAATCAGCGTCGGCAGTCCCTGAGCTGTTATTCCCAGCTCATCACAGACCGCAACGCCAATTCTTTTCTCTCCATAATCCAATCCCAGAATGCGCAATAAACACCTCGTTTCCGGTAACATTTAACAATTCCGGGGCTTATTTTCAAGGCTAAAAAAATCACGGTGAATCTTCTTCCTTTTGCAGGGGAATCCGAACATGATTGCCCTTACATCAGAAATATAATGTTGTGAAAATGACTGGAGTTTGTTATCTCAAATTACCTTGTAATTTCGATAAAGGGAAAAACATGCGACATTTTGTTTTAGGCACAGCCGGTCATGTAGATCATGGAAAAACCTCTTTAATCAGACTCCTGACAGGCATTGACACAGACCGCCTCAAAGAGGAAAAAGAAAGAGGCATCACGATTGAACTGGGATTTGCTTCCCTGGGGCTTCCGTCCGGAAATACTCTCGGCATTGTCGATGTGCCGGGACATGAAAAATTTATCAAACACATGGTGGCCGGAGCAGCCGGTATTGACCTCGTTTTAATGGTAATCGCCGCAGATGAAGGCGTTATGCCGCAAACCAGGGAACATCTGCAGATATGCTCCCTCCTGGGCATCAAGGCGGGCCTGGTTGCCCTGACCAAAACGGATCTGGTTGAAAAAGACTGGCTGGAACTTGTACATTCCGAAGTCACAGACTATCTGAAAGACACATTCCTCTGCGGCGCGCCTGTCATACCGGTGTCGGCAGCGAAAGAAACCGGTATTTCGGAGCTTCTCGCCGAATTGGACAAAACCGTCATTCAGCTGAAAGAAAAAACTGATGACGGCATTTTTCGCCTGCCGGTGGACCGTATCTTCACGATGAGAGGCTTCGGCACCGTGGTCACCGGAACCCTGATTTCCGATAAAATCAAGGTGGGTGAAGACATTCAGATTCTTCCCGAAAACATTTCCGCCCGTATCCGCGGAATCCAGGTTCACAGTATGCCAGTGGAAGAATCTTTCTCCGGACAGCGGACCGCTATCAATCTGCAGGGAATAGAAAAATCAACTCTTGAAAGGGGCAATGTTCTCGTGCGACCGGGGACCGTCTGGCCCACGCAAAGACTTGATGTTTTTTTTGAATACCTGGCAACCAATACGCGGAAACTGAAAAACCGGGCGCTGGTTCGCCTGCACACCGGAACGGCAGAAATCATGACAAGAATCATCCTCATGGATGCGGATGAACTGTCTCCCGGCGAAAACACCTTTGCCCAGCTGATTCTGGCCAATGAAGACGTCGTTGTATCGGGTGATCATTTCGTATTGCGCAGCTATTCACCGGTAACCACAATTGGCGGCGGCATTATTCTCGATCCGCTGCCGGGCAAACACAAAAGAAACCAGAATAAAGTTCTGTCTGATTATCGCACACTGCTGGACGGCGCATTGCCAGACAAAATGCTGGTTCTTCTGGAACGGGCCGGTTTTGCAGGTATTTCCATCCGGTCACTTTCTTTTCGCTTGGGTGTTCATACAAAGAAAATCAGGGAAGTACTGGAAAAATTGTTTTCCAGCCATCAGGCCATCCTGCTTTCAAGCGAAGACACCACGGTTCTTTCCGTTCATTTGTACTCTCAAATGGAAGACCTGATTCTTAAAAGCCTCACAGACTATCACAAGAAGAATCCATTAAAAGAAGGTGTTTCCAAGGAAGAGCTCAAAGCGTCAATGCCCTCCACGGTGTCCGTTAAGCTCTTTAACATGTTGCTTACCAGCCTGGGGAAGAAAGAAAAGATCGTTATCAACCAAGACAATGTCCGACTGGCAACCCATCAGGTGCTGCTGGCCGGAGAAGAGGATGCCTTGCATCAGTCCATTGCATCAACCTATGTGAAAGCCGGACTGACGCCTCCTTCTCTTTCGGATGTCCTCAACAGCTTTCAGGACCGGAGAGCAAAGGCACAGAATATCATCAAGCTGATGCTGAAAGACGGTGAGCTTGTCAAGATTAATGAAGACCTGTGCTTTGCACGCACCGCACTGGAAAAGCTGCGCGAAGATTACAAGGCTAAGCTTGCCCGGGAAGGCCAGGCGACACCGGCCACGTTCAAGGAGCTGACCGGACTCTCCCGGAAATACATTATTCCGCTCATGGAATATTTTGACACCAGCAAGCTGACAGTACGTGTGGGAGACCACCGTGTATTGAGAGAAAAACTTTAAACACGATTTCATCAGAAAGGCGGTCCTTTTGAAAACCAAAGAAATTTATCTTCAGGACATCAGACAGGGCGATAAAATCACTTCCACCTTTTTAGTCGCGGAAAAAAGCATGGCTTTCTCCCAGAAAGGTTCGGCCTACCTGAACGTCCGTCTGAAAGACAAAACAGGCGAAATGGATGGCAAGGTCTGGGATCATGCAGCGGAAATGGATCAAATCTTTAAAAAAGGTGACATTATTGATATTGAAGGGAGGGTGCAAAGTTACCGCAACGCACTTCAGATATCCATTGTGAATATTAAACCCTGCGCCCCGGAAAACATTAACCCGTCGGATTATCTGCCGGTCAGCAAATTGGATACCCACTCGATGTTTCGCGATCTTATCGCTTTTATCGACACCCTTTCATCAGAACCTTTAAAAAAGCTGCTTGCCGCTTTCTTTCATGATGAAAAAACGGCTGATCTTTTCCGGCGTGCGCCGGCAGCCAAGGGTTTTCATCACATTTACCTGGGCGGCCTGCTTGAACACACGATTTCCGTTGTTCGCCTGCTGGACAAGACTGCGGATCACTACCCGCAATTGAACAGGGATCTCTTGATTGCCGGCGGAATGCTGCACGACATCGGCAAAATTTATGAATTCTCCTATGACAGCCTCATTGCATACAGCGACGAAGGCCGTATGATCGGCCATCTGGTCATGGGGGTGGAAATGATCAATAAAAAGATAGAGGCGATTCCCGGTTTTCCTCCGCAGACCGCGCTGGCGCTGCGTCATATTATTCTGAGCCACCACGGTGAGTTTGAATACGGGTCTCCCAAACGTCCGAAAACCATGGAGGCGCTGGTCATCCATTTTATAGACGACCTGGATGCCAAGCTCAATGCCTTTCAAAGCTTTGTTGAAGCGGATGCCGCCAATGCGGATTCTGAATGGACAACCTATAACCGCTTTTTTGAACGTTATCTGTACAAGGGAAAATGATTTTTCGATAGGCATATTTGACGGTATGGCCGCCGCAGGATTTCAGAATATCACGAAACGCAATGAAGATTAACGATCCCGTCCCGTATCCGCCATGGATAAGCTCTTTCTCCGGTCTTCCGGAAGAAAACAGCCGGAAAGGCATATGTCCGTGCACTTGCCGTCGCATGGTTCGACATGAATGGTAACCGTCGAGTGGGAAATTTTTTCCATAATCTGAAACTTGAGTTGGCGGGTCAAGCTGTGGGAAATTTCCACCGTCATATGTGGATCAACTTTAACATGAAATTCAATAAAGCGAAAATTACCCGCTTTTCGCGTTTTCAACTGGTGATATCCATGAATCTCCGGTCTATGTCCGACAATCACGCTGCGGATCCAACCTTCTTCGTCCGGCGGCAGCCTCACATCCATGAGGTCCCCCAGTGCCTGTAACGTTAGATCATAGGCCGCTTTCAGGATGAACACTGCAACAAATATTGCCGCCGCCGGGTCCAGCCAGTGTATACGGGGATCTTCAAAAAAGAAATGACTTACCCAGATAATGCCCAGGCTGACCATAACCCCTGCGGAAGTAAACACATCCGTTCGTAAATGCCAGGCATCAGCGGTGAGGGCGATGGAATCAGTTTCTTTTCCAACTCTAAAAAGTTTTTGGGATACGAAAAAATTAATACAGGCAGACAGGAACATCACGGCAACGCCCCAGCCGGGCGATTCTATTGTCTGCGCTGAGGCCAGTTTTTTAAGCGCCTCAAAAATAATCCAGAAAGCAGCTATGAAAATCAGAACAGCTTCAAACAGACCGGAAATACTTTCAAATTTACCATGGCCGAAAGGATGAATCTCATCGGCAGGAAGATGCGATTGCTTGACGGAAAACATGGCGATGATTGAAGCCAGCAGATCCATGCCCGAATGAATCGCTTCGGAGATGATGGAAACCGAGCCGATCAGCGTGCCAACAGCAACTTTAAAGACCACCAATGTGGAATTGGAAGCGACCGACAACATCGCCACCTGTTCTTTACGCTTCTGGATAGACGACAACACTAAAAACTCACGCCTCCGAATTTTTCGTTTAAACATATCATGTTCAGCGCTTGATTTCCCATAATTTTTTGTTCCGTAAACGAATGGATTTCCTTTGCATGAACATGAAATTGTGATACGCAACTTGCCGTAAATGGCTTGAACTCTTATGAATAAAAAAATCATTCTTTCTCACTATCGTAATGCTTCTGAAAAAGATTGGAAAAACTGGCGCTGGCAGTTTCAAAACCGTGTCACTTCCTTGGGTAAACTGGCTGAAATAACGGAAAGATTGGTACCCCGGCCGGGAAAACTGCGCCGCGTGCTCTGTACCTATCCGATGGCGATCACACCTTACTTTTTGTCATTGATTGAACCGGATGATGAAAACCATCCGTTGGCACTGCAGTGCATCCCTGATGAAAAAGAAGTTGCCGTTTCGCCTCGTTGCTCGGATGATCCGCTGAATGAGGATGACTTCATGCCGGTACCTGGGCTGATACGCCGCTATCCGGACCGTGTTCTGGCAATGGTTACCCGGTCCTGCGCCACAAATTGCCGACACTGCAACCGCAAACGATTCTGGGGGAAAAAAGACCCGTCCACATTAAAGAACCGTTTGGATAAAATGGTCCGATATGTGGCCGATTCGCCTGAAATCCGGGAAGTAATTATATCCGGCGGCGATCCATTGACCTATGATGATCATCACCTGGAGATGATCCTGTCATCTTTTGCAACCATAACGCATCTGGAAGTCTTACGGATCGGAAGTCGCACGCCGGCCGTTATGCCCATGCGCATCACAAAAGAACTCTGCCGCATGCTGAAACGATACAGACCTCTGTGGTTCAACACGCAGTTCAACCACCCATCCGAAATCACCCCGGATGCCGGGCGGGCCTGCAATATGCTTCAGGAAGCCGGCATTCCCGTTTCCAATCAGTCCGTTCTTCTGAAAGGGGTGAATGACAACAAAGACGTTATGCGTCGCTTTTTATACGGATTGCAAAAGATATCTGTCCGTCCTTATTACCTTTTTCACTGCGATCCGGCAAAAGGCTGCCACCATTTCCGTACAGATTTGACCACCGGACTCAACATGATGGAAAACCTACTTAAAAATTGTTCCGGTCTGGCGATGCCCCAGTACGTTGTCGACCTGCCGGGGCAGTCAGGAAAAGTCCCTATCCTGGCCCTGTCGGGATCGTTAAAAAATGATTTGCAGAAACATCAAGATTTTTTTGACAATTTCGAATAATTAGATTAGGAAGAACACGAATAATTTAAACTAATTTAATAGATTGCCAGGAATGAAGGAGAAAGAATTTTTATGTACACCGCCAGCGATTTAAGAAAAGGGCTGCGCCTGAAGATTGACAACGAACCGTATGTGATTGTTGAATTCAATTTTGTCAAACCGGGCAAGGGACAGGCCCTGTACCGCACCAAACTCAGAAACATGATCAACGGCAATCAGTTTGAACGAACTTTCCGTTCCGTTGATGTCTTTGAACCGGCCGACCTGCGTGAAAAGAAAATGCAGTACCTTTACAAAGAAGGTGACAAATACTGCTTTATGGATAATGAAAGCTACGAACAGGTTTATCTGACGGAAGATCAGGTCGGAGATTCGGTAAACTTCCTGCTCGACAACATAGAGGCGGAAATTCTGCTTTTCGAAGACCGTCCCATCGGAATCAGTCTTCCGAATTTCGTTGAGCTGATTGTTACAGAAGCAGAACCATGGGCCAAGGGTGACACGGTTTCCGGCGCAACCAAACCGGTCAAGGTGCAGACAGGATATACTATTCTGGTACCGACTTTTATTTCAGAAGGCGAGAAAATCCGTATTGACACAAGAACGGGAGAATATCTGACCCGCGTCAAAGGCTAGCAGCTTTCCAAAATATCCATATGCTGCGTTGCGCTTCAGCCATCATCACTGCAGCGTATGTAAAATACGCCTCGCTCTTCTCGCTTCGCGCGCCTTGCCTCTGAATTATTTTGAAAAGCTGCATAAAAATGAACACATCTCAACAGGACGATCAATTCTATCTGGCGCGTAAGGCCAAAAACCTCCGCCTTCGCGCCAGATTCATGCAAAACATCCGGCATTTCTTCAACGAACAGGAATTTCTGGAAATCGAAACACCTGTCCGGATACCCGGACCCGCTCCGGAAGAACACATCGAAGCCATCCCCTCGGGCAGCTGGTTTTTACAAACCTCCCCCGAACTCTGCATGAAGCGTCTTCTGGCCGCAGGCTACCCCAGGATTTTTCAAATCTGCAAATGCTTCCGGGCCCAGGAAAGAGGAGAAAAGCATTTACCCGAATTCACGATGCTGGAATGGTATGTTGCACACTTCGATTATCAAGAGCTCATGGATCAGTGTGAAGCCATGCTACTTGACGCTTTCAGAAGTATGGGATACCCCCGGGACATCACCTGGCAAAACAAAAAAATCTATCTGGAAAGTCCCTGGGAAAGAATCACCGTGGCAAACGCCTTTGCCCGATACTCCCCGGTGAGTCTTTCCGAAACGCTGAATCAGAATCATTTTGATGAAACACTGGTTCAATATATAGAACCCCGCATGGGAATCAACCGACCGACTTTCCTTTATGATTACCCGGCTGAACTGGCAGCATTGGCCAGAATCAAAAAGAGCGATCCATCGGTGGCGGAAAGATTTGAACTGTATATAGGAGGTCTTGAACTGGCCAACGGTTTTTCCGAGCTGACCGATACAGCCGAACAAAGAAGGCGTTTTGAAAAAGCAACCGGGGCCCGGGCTGCTAAACACTGGCAAAACTATCCCATACCGGAAAAATTTCTAACAGCCCTGGAACACCTGCCGCCCAGCGCCGGCATCGCACTCGGAATTGACCGGATAATTATGCTGATGGCCGACACAGCACAAATTGACGATATCACGGCCTTTCCACCGGAAAGCCTCTGATGTCCGGGAAAAAGATGTATTGACAACGATAGGATTTTCCTTTAGGTTACACGCAAATTTCAAAACATTTCCGGAGATAACAAAGTGAAAGATATTGGATCTTTAGACATTGGAGGCAATTTTCACGGTTCGCTTTTAGGCATGATTGCAGATGCCGGTTTTATGGTCAAATTTGTTTTGCTGATCCTGCTCATCTTTTCTATCATTTCCTGGACCATCATTTTTCTGAAATTCCGTTATTATCGAAAAATCAGGAAAGAGAACGAAGATTTTGATTCCGACTATCAGCGCAGCAATAAACTTTCAGAAGTCGTGCCGGCAGCCAAAAAATATCCTCACTCAACAACGGCGGAAGTCTTTCGTGTCGGTTACGCGGAATTAAGCAAAATAAACAAAGTGTCCAAAGACACGGCACGCCCTGAAGAAATCAGTCTCTCATCCATTGATAATGTACAGAGAGCACTGAACCGGGCATCCAACACGGAAATGACCAAACTTGAAAGTTCGCTGGGATTTCTGGCGACAACAGGCTCTGCCAGTCCCTTCATTGGGCTATTTGGTACGGTTTGGGGAATTATGGAAACCTTCAAAGCTATTGGCGCACGTGGTTCGGCAACGCTGGCTGTTGTGGCTCCCGGCATCTCGGAAGCACTGATTGCAACAGCGGCAGGTCTGGCCGCTGCAATCCCGGCTGTTATTTTCTACAATTACTTCTTAAACAAATCTAAAACGATGGTGCAGGAAATGGATAATTTTGCCGATGAATTCTTAAACATCGTCGAGCGCCATCTGATCAGCAAATAAACTTTTTCAGGATAAAGCATCATGCGGCATTCACGCAGAAGAAATTCCGAAAATAAATCCATGGCGGACATCAATGTCACTCCGCTTGTTGACGTCATGCTCGTCCTTCTCATCATTTTCATGGTGACGGCGCCGATGCTTTCCATGGGAATCGATGTCAATCTGCCGCGCGTCAAGTCAAAAACCGTAGATCTCGCAGAAGAGAAACTGATTCTGAGCATCAACGAAAACAAAGAAATTTTCCTCAACAAAACCCGGATGTCTCTGCAGGATCTCAACACAAAACTTGCCGCCATTTTTGAACAGCGGGTTGACCGCGAGATTTTCCTGCGAGCCGATAAAAATGTTTCCTATGGTTTTGTGGTTGAAGTCATGTCGGAAATACGCAAAGCCGGCGTCGACAAACTGGGAATGATAACGGAACCGCCCGAGGACATGAAATGACGTTCCGGCTGTTCCATAAAGGCTCATTCGGTAATACCGGCAGTCCCTACCAAATGTTTTTCGCTTCCGTTCTTCTTCACCTGATTGCGATTGCCGCCATCATCATCACCGTGCCCGGAACATCCAGGCAGCTGACCTTCGGTGCCCCCTATTCCGTTGCGCTCGTAGGCCCTGAAGTTCTGCAGCCGCCGCGGGGAACATCCATGCCGAAAGACATTTTTCAGCCTCCCGCGCCGGAACCTCCCATCATCCTGAAGCAAAAACTGGAATCCCCTTCAGATGTTCCGATAACTAAAAAAAAAGACTCCTTGAAAGACACGGTTAAGGATATTATTACAGACAAAAGCAAAGATATCAGGGAGGCGGATCTTCAAAAGAAAATTGATGCGATCCGCCGACAAGAGCTTTCTAAAGCGGATGTTCAGAAAAAAATCGATGCCCTGCGTCGAAAAGAACTTGCGAGAAGCGGAACAGGCGAGACACCGGGTGTTCCTTACGGATCTGCAAGCGGCCGTATTGGCGCGGCATCGTCGTCTGCCAACGCGTCAAAAATTGACGAGTACAGCCGCTTCGTCTGGGCCAGAATCAAAAAGAACTGGACCTTACCGCCCACGATGATGCCGAAAAACAATATAGAAACCATTATTGAAGTAAGAATAGCACGGAGCGGAGCACTGGAATACATCGATTTTGAAAAACGCTCCGGCAACACCTATTTTGATGAATCCGCCATGCGCGCAGTAAAGAAATCCGCACCCTTCCCTCCGCTTGCCGGATGGATAAACGAGAGTTTCATCGACTTTGGTATCCGGTTTCACTCCGAGGACTTTCGCTGAACAAATTCACTGATGGATGATGAATACTTATGGATAAAAAAAATATTGTTAAGATATTAATCCTTTTCGTTTTCCTTACGATCTGCGGCACCCGCAACGACGCCCTGGCCAAGGTGTATATTGATATTGACGCACCCGGCTTTCAACAATTCCCCATTGCGGTTTGTGATTTTCAAAATAAAAAAACGGTGGCACCAACTTCTTCAGGCCTTAATTCCGCGATTGCCGATGAAATCAAAAACTACCTCGATATGACGGGGCTCTTTAGAATCCTGGACAAAAAAAGTTTCCTGGAAGGCGTTGAACCGGGATACCCGGAAAAAATCCGTTTTCAGGAATGGACGGCTATCGGGGCGGATTTCCTGGTGCGGGGTGACCTGACTCAAGGAAAAGACATGCTTGCAGAGGCCCGCCTGTATGATGTCGCACGGGGTGAAATGCTTTTTAATAAAAGATATTCGGACCCGGGCACCGACACAAAACCCCTTGCGCTTGCCATTGCCCGCGATATCCTGATTGCGTTGACAGGCGATGCGGGAGATTTTAATACAAAAGTTGCTTTTATCATTAAAAGAAAATCCGGTTCTGATATTTACTCGATGAACTACGATGCATCGGGCATGAACAACTTGACAGGTCATCAGAGCATTGTTACATCGCCCCGCTGGTCGCCGGACGGTCAATATCTTGCCTTTACATCATACAAAAACGGACGGCCACAGGTTTATCTGCGTAATTTGAAAACCGGCAGTGAAAGAACCGTTGCTTCGTTCGAGGGCCTGAATCTATGTGGATCCTTCTCGCCGGACAGTAAAAAACTTCTGCTGACGCTGAGCAAAGACGGCAATGAAGATATTTATGTCCTGGATATCAGCACCATGCAGATCAAGCGCCTGACGAACAGCTATTCTATTGACGTTTCTCCGACCTGGTCGCCCGACGGACAAAAAATTGCATTTGTATCGAATCGCTCCGGGTCACCGCAAATCTTTGTCATGAATGCAGACGGCAGCGGTGAAAGAAGAATCACCTTTCACGGGAAATACAATACATCTCCTTCCTGGTCTCCCCGCGGCGGTAAAATTGCGTATGAGGGTCTTGCGGGCGGGAGATATCAAATCTTCACCGTTGATGAAGGTGGCGGTAGCCTGATGCAGATGACTTCTGACAATGCAGACAATGAATATCCGTCCTGGTCCCCATCCGGCAGACAGATTGTTTTCAGTTCCCGTCAGGGCGGCAGAAGCCGTATTTGCATCATCAATGCCAACGGCATGAAAACACGGGTTCTCTTCGAGAGTGCAAACCATCTGGTCATGCCTTCCTGGTCTCCTTCATTAAAATGATTTTTTATGGGGGTTGAATTTTTTTCATCTTTGCCGTATAGGAAACACCATGTTCATCCTGAAATTGGAAATGAATGCTGAAAATCAGATTTGCTTGTCGCCTTACTGAAAATATCTCGTATTCAATTCAGATGCCTGTTATTTTTATTGACGAAATTCGGAAAGATATGTTTACAATAATAAATTAAATTTACTTTTTTCAAACCTTGAAAGGAGAGGATCATGAAAAAATATTTAGCAGTGATTGGGATATTTCTTGTTTTTGCATTTTGTTTAACCATATTCGGTGGTTGCGCGGATAAATCAGCCGTGGTAAGGGATGATGCAGCCACAGAAGACGAAGCCGCCCGGAGGGCACGCGAACAGGCGGAGCGGGAGGCTGCCATGAGAGCGAGAGACGCGGCTCTTTTAACTCCCCAAAACATTTACTTCGACTACGATCAATCCAACATTCGTCCGGACGCACGCGACACACTCAAACACAATGCTACAATCTTTAGCCACAAAAGTGGAAAGATTGTCATTGAGGGATACTGTGATGAAAGGGGCACTGCCGAATATAACATGGCTCTCGGACAAAGACGGGCTCAGGAAGCCAAGCGATATCTGATGAACCTCGGCGTCAGCGCATCGCGCATGCAGGCCATCAGTTATGGCGAAGAAAATCCTCTGGATCCCCGAAGCACAGAAGAGGCATGGGCTAAAAACAGACGTGCGGAATTCCATTTAAAATAGTAATGAGCTGATGAACCACCTTGCAGCATGCCGGCAAGGTGTGAAATGAACGTTATGATATCAAAGCAATTTAAGGATAAAGAACACTCATTCCGTATGAGGGGGTTAAAGGATAAAGCCTTGAAACGTTATTTGTATCTTGTATTCACGGTAATGGTGGCGTTGCTCACATCCTGCGCTACGTCCTCTGACTTGAAAAATGTCCGTACGGAAGTAAATCGGGAAGTGGAGGATAAAATTGCCGCCTTGGACATCCGCATGCGAATGATGCAGGAAGAACAAAAACAAGCTATCGAGACGATGCGAAAAGGACAGGCCAACACCAGTGCAGACATGTCGGAGTTGCGCGAGCAGGTTCAGCAATTGCGTGGACATGTCGAGGCGATGCAAAAGGGTTCTTTCCCGGATGCGAGAGGAGACAGCACATACCATAAAAGGCTGGAGCAGCTAGAGCAGAAAATCAATTTCATCGAAAACTTTCTGGAAATCAGCAAGAAAGATTCATACGGTGGCATGGATGGTTCCGTCTTACCGCAGGATACTTCTTCCGACAAGCAGAGCAAAGCTTCACAGTATGCAGCAGCTTATCAGCTGTATAAAAAAGGCAACTACACAAAAGCCCGGGAAGCCTTTCAAAGTTTTCTGGCCGCATATCCCACAGGAGAGTATTCTGATAACGCGCAATTCTGGATTGGTGAATGTTATTTTAATGAAAGGCAATACGAAAAAGCCATTCTTGAATATGACAATGTGACCAAAAAATTCCCCAACAGCAATAAAGTGCCTCATGCTCTTTTAAAGCAAGGCTTTTCATTTTTAAGCCTGGGCGACAAGGCAAGCGCACGTCTGCTTTTACAACAAGTCATAAAAGATTATCCCAACACCAATCAGGCAAAGACCGCACGTGCCAAGCTTCAGCAAATCAAGTAATCTGTAAAACAAACAGCTGCATGAAAGGGGGCTTCATCTCATGCCCCCTTTATTTTGCTTTTTTTCCGGTAACGCTCCGCAAAGACACATACCACCATTCGCTGATTAGTATCAGACAGAAAATCAGCTACGTCAGGCCATCCGGACGCATGATGCAATTAATCCAAATTGATTTTTTGAATACCTGCGGGAACGGACAGTTCAAAAACCGCAAAATTCGTTTCCCGGACTATTTTCAGATCCGTATATTTTACAGAAATACTTGTCAGTTGGTCTGTACGAATAACCGTTATCTTTCCAGCCAGGTTGCTTTCTGATGCGTAATCCTCGTACCTTACTTGAAACATTTCTTTGCCATCCGTATCATGGCGGATCAGCTTTTTCACCTTACCGCTTTTGTCCATCCAGAATGTTTGCGTAAAACCCGAAGGGCTTTTCAGATCAAATCCCGTCAGGCCATCCTCATGATCGCTTGCCCGGAGAAACTCCTTCCCGCCGGAAGGGGAAAGGCTGCAGGTAAGAATCATTACAATATCCTCAACATTGAACCCCCATGGTAAAAAACGGGCCAGGTTTTCGGCAGATGGCTTCCCTGCATAAAATTCTTCCCTCGACGGAATAAATATTTGCAGATGATCCGGTGTGGCCGCCAGATATAAATCGGGAGTACCGATCACCGGCAGTATCTCCAGTCGCAGATAGGAGGGTTTCTGCATAATCAATGCAGCCCGAACCGGATAATGTCCCTGTTCTGTCTTCAGGTCAATTTCCGCCGTAGCCACAATCCTGTCTGTTTCCTGAAGGACCGGAACCATCGTAGTTAAAGATGTTTCAGGTGGTCCAAAAGGCAAAGAGAAACGCTTCCCGGCAGCACATCCGCAGACGAGAATGAACAGGATAAATAACAGTATGACGCGTGGGGGGGGAAAACACATCTTGCAAACACTTTCAGGGGAGATGATCAGGATTCTGGTAATCCCTTATTTTTTGTTGATCAGATTTTCCAGTTTCTCTTTCAGTTTGAGATTAGCAGGATCTATCTTCACTGCCTTCCGGTAATACTCCAGCGCTTCCTGCTCCCGCCCGATCTTCAGATAAACATCCCCTATATGTTCATTAATATTAGGATCATCCGGCAGGAGCTCCAGAGCCTCCTTGAGATACTTCAGGGCGCTGTCGTATTGTTTTCTCTTGAAATGAACCCAGCCCAGGGAATCCAGGATGTATCCATTTTTAGGCTTGATCTTCAGGGCCTGAACAATCATTTGTTCTGCTTCGTCAAGGTGAATGTCACGGTCGGCATACGTGTAGCCAATAAAGTTAAGAGCATCGGCATTTTGCGGATCAATGTCCAGCACTTTTCTCATCGATTTGATGCTCTCCTCAAAGCGATCCGTTTTCTCCTGAATCGTTCCCAGAACATAATACATATCCGTATTGCGGGGGAAGCGACTGATACCTTCCCGGATTATTTTTTCCGCTGCGTCCATATCTTTTTTTTCTTCATGCAGGGATGACAAATACAGATACAGCGCTGCCTGATCGTTTTTCTTTTCGATGGCCCGGACCATAACTCCAATGGCGTCTTCAATTCTGCCTTCTTTCTTGCGAATCATGGCTGCAAGGACTTGAGCATTTGCATATAATTCAAAATCAGGGGATATTTTTTGATACTCCATAAATGCGGCAGACAAATCACCCTTTTGCTCCAGCGTATTGGCCAGAAGATAGCGGATTTTTTCATCTCCTTGCGATGATTGCAAAATCGTCAAAAACTGGGCCGCCGCCGCATCAAACTGCTTCATTTCATAATACAACAATCCCAGCATGGTTCGGACATCCCGGTTGGCGGGATCAACCTGCAACGCTTCTTTCAACTCTTTTTCTGCCAGGGACTGCTTATTCACTTTCACCAGCTGCTGTGCGATCTTCACACGAAAAATGATCCTGGCAGGGTTTATCTCCAGATAAGCCCGATAAACAGCAATGGCCTCATCATATTTTTTCTCATTTTCATAAAGAGCAGCAAGACTGAGCCAGGCCGCTTCAAACTCCGGTTTTTGCAAGGTCATTTTTTTATAAAGCGCTTCCGCCTCTGCCGGACGGTTCATTTGAGTCAATATTTTCGCATAATAAAACATCCCGATAATATTGCCGGGATCCATTTTCAAGAGCTGCTGATAAACCTTCCTCGCCAAATCATACTTTTTCTCCTGTGTATAAATTGTCGCCAGGAATAGGCGGGCAACCAGGTTTTTCGGATCAATCTCAATAATAGCCTGATACTCTTGAACCGCTTTATCGTATTTGCGTAAATTGAAATATACCCCCCCCAGGATCGACCGCAGTTCGATATTTCCTGGATTCTTAGCCAACATGGCTTCGCCGAGCGACAGAGCATTGTCAAAATCGCTGTGTTCAGCATACAGCGAAACCAGTTCGGTATTCAGATAAATAGAATCCGGATGAATAGCGAGCGCTTTTTTCATCTGGTCGATCGCTTCCGACAGTTCATGATTCAGCCGTAAGAAAACAGCCAGTGAATAATGATAGGCAGCCTCTTTGGAATAAACTTCATCAACGGATGGATTGGATGACAAACGCTGCTTCAGGGGAGAAGCGCAGCCGCCCTGCGCTGCAGAAAAAAGAAGGCCGCAAATGATAAAAATAATTATTTTCTTTTGCATTAGAGCACAGCTGCTTTCAATTCAGATATCATCAGGATACGCCTTGCGAAGAGGCCGTCTTGATCAGTTTTGATACGGGAATGATGGAAACACCTTTCTCCCGAAAAACTTTGCTGGCGTCCCTGATCGCCCGGATTGTTTCCGGATAGGGGTGGCCAATCACGATCAACGGCGCTCCGCCAGCCGGTGTCTCAATCACATTCATCAGAATTTGATAGATCTTCTGATAGTCCCTCTCATTATCCAGAAAGACCCTGCGCGACGCGACAGTCAAATGAACTCTTTTAGCAGCCGACGGGGTTTTAGATGAAGGGGTCGTTCGTGAATCAATAAAAAACAACCCCTTTTTCTTCAACTGCCTGAAAACCGGCGTTAGCTTCTCTTCGTCAGCCATGAATTTGGAACCCATGTGGTTATTGACACCGGAAACATAAGGTACGCTGGCCATATTTTTTTCCAGCTGTGACAGAATTTCCGCATCATTCATCTCCGTAAAAAGAGCCCCTGCGCCGGGCTTTTCCTTCGGATAGGAAAGTGGTTCCATCGGCAGGTGCAGCAGGGTTTCACGGTTGGCTCTATGCAGAGTTTCCGCCGCTTCACGTGAATGGGGTAGAAGCGGTAAAATGGCAAATGTGATATCCGCGTCAATATTCAAAAGATCCCGCACCTGTTTCATGTCATAGCCGATATCGTCAATAATAATGGCCACCTGCTTGACGGCTAACCGGGGCGGCACAATCTTGGCAACAACAATTTTTTCTTTCTTCGTATTTTGCTCGACCGCAGATTCCGACACGGAAGAGTCACTGGTTTTTTCCTTTTCCTTTACCTCTTTGGCCCGGGTCGGCGTCTGCGATTTTTCTTTGGAGAAGACCTTCTGCTGCGTTGATTGCTTTTTCACCGCCGGCTGTAAACCCTTTTCTTCCCTATGAAAAAAACTCACGTATAAAATCGCGGCAACAGATGCAACGATCAAGACTGTTAAAAACGCATTCAAAAATTTTTTGTTATTTTTTTTCTTTTTCGCGGCCACGTTTGGTTCGCCTCAAAAAAAACACATCAATTGGCCAGATTCTTTTTCATCATATGCCAGCCCCTTAAAATATCAACAGCTGTCCTCACCTGATTGTCTTTGTCCAGATCTTCCATTTCTTTTGAGCTGTCTGTTTTACGGTCCTCTGTTTCCCTGTCTTCTTCTCCGGAAGGCAGGATGTGACCTTCAAGATCTTTTTCCCGCATCATCTCGTCGGCTTGATTATCCTCCGTATCCTTCGTCGGCTTCTTCAGTTTTACGATCAGATCCGGTTTTATTCCTTCAGCCTGGATGGACCTGCCCTTGGGTGTATAATACCGGGCGGTTGTTAATTTTAGCGCCGATCCGTCTTCAAGGCGGATCACGGTTTGTACGGACGCCTTGCCAAATGTCTGGGTTCCTAAAATCAACGCACGTCCATTATCCTGAAGGGCTCCGGCTACAATTTCCGCTGCGCTCGCTGTACCTTCATTCACAAGAACAACCATGGGAACCGTCACTTCCCTGGCTCCGTCATCCTTGGCCTGCATCCTGGTCTCCATGCTTTTCGTTCGTCCGCGCGTGGAAACGATAACGCCCGATCTTAAAAACATATCAGATACTTCAATTGCCTGATTTAAAAGTCCTCCCGGATCGTTTCTCAAATCCAGAACCAGCCCCTGCATGGGATCCGATTTTACTTTCACGTCGGCAAGGGCTTTACGAAGATCGGCTGCGGTTTTTTCATTGAAGGAAGAGATGCGTATATATCCAATATTATTATCGAAAGTTTTTGACTTCACACTATGAACCTGAATTTCGGCGCGGGTCAGAACGATATTTCGGGGTTTGATCATACCCTCCCGCGTAATCGTGATGGTCACTTTCGTACCCTTCTTGCCGCGCAGCTTTTTTACGGCTTCCATCATGGAGATATCTTTTGTGGTTTTGCCGTCAATCTTGATGATCTGATCTCCGGATTTCACCCCCGCTTTATAAGCGGGTGTATCTTCAATAGGAGACACAACGGTCAACACATCTTTCACCAGGGTAATCTCGATGCCTATGCCTCCAAAATGCCCCTGTGTCTCCTCTTCCAGTCCCTTGTATACATCAGGGGTCATAAACGCGCTATGCGGATCCAGCGTTTTGATCATACCGTTTATCGCCCCCTGAATTAACGAGGAGGAATCCACTTGATCAACATAATTCTTCTGAACCATGTCCAAAACCTCGTTGAAGGTTTTAATTTCCTTATAGATATTTTTTTCCTTTGCGGAAACCAGGCTGTCCGAAGAATTCCAGAAAACAACAAAAAGACTGAGGATTGCGATGGCAAATACCAATCCTTTAGCAGATATGTTTTTCATGATGTGCCTCACACGGTAAAGATATGTTTTATTACATATGATACTAATAAAATTAAGTATATACCATTATAATGGTTCTTTTCCATAACTTTCATGAAACCAGGAAAAAAATATTAAGAAGACCTGCAAGGACGGACGGCAAAAATAATGAAGGCCGTTATCTATTCAATCAGCCATGTCGTATGATCTGCCGAATCTTTTAAAATAACGCCCTGAGATGCCAGTTCCCGCCGAATGTCGTCAGCCCTGTTCCAGTCTTTATCTGCACGGGCTTTTTGCCTTTCCGTGATCATCATCTCTATCCGGGATACATCCAAACCACGTTTGTCGGCTTCAATATCACGATCAGCCAGAAAGAAGCTATCTGGCTCTTGTTGAAAAATACCCAGCACATCGCCAAAATGAGAGAAAACACTCGCCGCAGTATCCAATATGATCTTTTTAGCTCCCGGTGCCATCCTCTTTTCCACGGCATTGATATTGTTGACCAACCGGGCAGTTTCAAAAACATAGCCCAAAGCTTGTGCCGTATTAAAATCGTCGTCAAGAGCTTCGTTAAATTTATCTCTCAGCTCCTCTAATTTGTCCACATGACCGGGTTGATCAATCTGAAGACTGCCACCACTCCGGGAGCCCAATTTATCCTTTGTTTCTTTCATCAACTGAAGAGCGGAATAGCAGCGAATCAGGGCTGTCCTGGTTTCCTTCATCGCCGCGTCAGAGTAATCCACAGGACTCCGGTAGTGACTCTGAAGGATAAACAGACGCAGGACTTCCGGATGGTAGTGCCTGATAATGTCCCGTATCGGGGAAATGTTCCCCAGGGACTTTGACATTTTTTCCGCGTTAATCTTCACAAATCCATTGTGCATCCAGTAATTGGCCAGAGGTTTCCCCGTTGCCGCCTGGGATTGCGCAATTTCATTTTCGTGGTGAGGGAAAACGAGGTCTTCACCGCCGCCGTGAATATCGAATGTTTCACCGAGATACTTCCGGCTCATGGCCGAGCACTCAATATGCCAGCCCGGTCTGCCTTTGCCCCACGGACTTTCCCAGAAAGGTTCGCCTTCCTTGCTCTTTTTCCAGAGAACAAAATCAAGCGGGTTTCTTTTCTTATCGTTGACGTCCACACGTGCACCGGCCATCATTTCATCCAGATGACGTCCGGACAATCCGCCGTATGCCGGATAATTGTCAACCGCAAAAAACACATCTCCGTCCACTGCATAGGCTATGCCTTTATCTTCCAGAATTGCAATCAGGTCAATCATGTCCGCCATATGCGCAGTTGCCCTGGGCGTTAACGTGGGCGTTAAAACATTGAGTGCAGCCATATCCTCGTCATGGAGTTTGATGTAATGTTCGGTGATCCGGGCGATATCAACACCTTCTCTATTTGCCCGATCAATGATTTTATCGTCAATGTCGGTAAAGTTTTTAACGTACGTCACGTTGTAGCCGTGTGCTTTTAAATGGCGAAAAACAACATCGAATACAACCGCGGCGCGGGCATGACCGACATGGCAGACATCGTATGCTGTGATCCCGCAGACATACATGCCGACGGCACCTTCCCTGACCGGCTGCAGGATTTCTTTTTTTCTTGTTTTCGTATTAAATAATCTTTGAGGCATTTTTACCACTTTCTTCAGGGATAAAGCGGCGGCACATTCAAACCGCTGTCTTCCGCCAGAGAACAGACAAGGTTCATGTTTTGAACGGCCTGGCCGGCCGCCCCCTTGACTAAATTGTCAATAGCGGAAATAATAATGATCCGTTTCGTCCTCGAATCCAGAACCAGACCGATATCGCAGTAATTTGACCCGCAAACAGAGGAAATGTTGGGGTACGTCCCTTCCGGACATATCCGAACAAATTTTTCTTCTTCATAAAAAGACGTATACATTGTGTGAAGGTCGGCAAGCGTAATATCCGTCTTAAGCGTTGCATAAACCGTACTCAGGATACCTCTTTTCACCGGTAATAAGTGCGGTGTAAAAGTAATCGCAAAATCAGCCCCTGCCAGTTTGTTCAATTCCTGCTCGATTTCCGGCGTATGCCTGTGCTTTCCCACCTTGTAGGCCTTGAACCCTCCGTCCACTTCGCAAAACAGCGAAGTGACCTGAGGATCTCTTCCCGCACCGCTCACGCCGGATGCCGAATCAGCAATGATCGTGGATATATCCACAAGCTTGTTTTTCAAAACCGGCGCAAGTCCCAGAATAATGCTGGTTGGATAACAACCCGGATTGGCTATCAACCGGGCTTGTTTAATTTCACTCCGGTAAAGTTCAGGAAGACCGTAGACAGCCTGTCCGAAAAGATCGGCACTGCTGTGTTTTGCATACCATTTTTCGTAAACAGCAAGGTCCCTCAGACGATAATCGGCGGAAAGATCGATGACTTGCTTGCCCGCGTTGATGAACACGGGCACGATATCCATGGAAACACCGTGCGGCAGGGCCAGAAAAGCCACATCGCAAAGATTGGAAATCTCCTGTGGAGTTGAATTTGAATAGGTCAGGGTAGTCATACCGGACAGTGAAGGATAAATTTCCGTCACCGGTCGTCCGGCATATCGCCTGGATGTAACCGCCACCAGATTCACCTGCGGATGACCGGATAAAATCCGAATAAGCTCCTGGCCCGTGTATCCACTGGCCCCGAAAATTGCTGCTTGAATTGCCATAAAAAACTCCAAAAAAAAGGGAGGCCTGAAAGCCCCCCCTGTTTGATCAGCGCTTGGAAAATTGGAATCTCTTGCGGGCTCCCGGCTGGCCGTATTTCTTCCGTTCCTTGATGCGGGCATCACGCGTCAGAAATCCCGCCTTCTTCAAAATGGAACGCAACTCGGCGTCATACCCCAGAAGCGCTTTGGAAATTCCGTGTTTCACGGCACCGGCCTGGCCTGCCACGCCGCCGCCACTTACGTTAACATAAAAATCGAACTGGTCTTGCTTACCGGTGATTTCCAGAGGCTGCCGGATGATCATCTTCAGGCTGGGACGGGAAAAATACTCTTCGTAGTTTCTTTTGTTGACTACGATACTCCCGCTCCCTGACTTCATATAGACACGCGCAATAGCGCTTTTTCTTTTACCGGTTGCATAAAATCGTTGTACTGTCATGGCTTCTCCCAAATAAAATAAAATCAATCAATCATCGACCGGCGCAGATTAAACCGCCAGGGTCTTTGGACACTGAGCGTCATGCGGGTGCGCATTGCCGCTGTATATTTTCAGTTTTTTCAGCATCTTTTTGCCAAGGTTATTCTTGGGCATCATTCCGGCTACAGCAATGCGAATGAGGTTTTCCGGTTTTTCCGCAAGCATCTTTCCGGCAGCCGTTTCTCTTAACCCTCCCGGATATCCGGAATAGGAATAATAGATTTTGTCCGTAAGCTTTTTACCGGTCAGGATGATCTTTTCGGCATTGACCACCACAATAAAATCGCCTGTATCGACATGCGGTGTATAAATGGCTTTATGTTTGCCCCGAAGGCGCAGGGCGATCTCACTGGCCAGTCTTCCCAACACTTTTCCGGATGCATCAACTACATACCAGTCTTTCTTTGTCTCTTCTGCCTTCGCTGAAAATGTCTTCATAATAAACCGTCACTTTACTAAAAATTTAAAGATGCAAACTATGCAATTCCCTTTCTTTTGTCAAGGAAAATATTTGAATCAAATGCTGATTTTAAAATGGATCGTATCGACACGGTTCTTTTGGGTCGCAAAGGGAGATAACCCCATTAAATCCCTAACATACCTAATCCCGCCAATGATATTTTCAGCATAACGGTGTCATCATTGTACGATCTGGTATAATCCACCCCCACGCCCCAGCATTGTTTTGAATAGAACAGGCCGACCGTGGTTTCAACCGTCCGGTTGTTGAAACGATCAAGACGGAGAACAAGCCGGCCCGTCAGGTTGTCTGTAATGACCGCCCTGAAGTCCGCGTTGATCTCTTCGATGGTATCAAGTGTATAGCGGTAGCCGAATATCAGTCTGTCGCCGCGCCAGTCTCGGAGACTCAGGTCATAGTTCATTTGTTTCCAACCGTCGTAAGGACTGTACCGGTTGCGGGCAGAAAAGGAAACATAGGGGTGTGGTGCGAAATTCAGCTCCATACCGAGATCAGACAGGGGACGATTTTCCGTGGCCGAACCGCTCACGTCTCTTCTGTATTCATTAATGTCATAGACCTGAAACAGTTTGAAACGTAATAGTTCCAGGTAGCTGCGCTCACCATTTGCGCTTTTTATCCTGGCGGTCAGCGTATTGGTAAGGGCCCACGCAACCGCGTTTTGCTGCTGCAGGGCGTTTGTATAAAATATATCATTGGGCAGAAAACTATCCAGCAGCGTGTAGCTTCTTGGTAAATAATCAGGAAGATTGTGCTGCCGGATTTCCGGAATATAGGAATAAAAAACTTCCGGTTTGATTTCATGTCGTAATTTCTCCCAGTTCTGAATGTTAACATTAAAGACCCGGGAAAGTCTGCTGCTTGCGGATACACCTGCATTATAGATCGTGCGGTTGCCGCTCCGGTTTTCAGAATCTGCTCCCGAATCGTCACGATTCCAGTATAGTTCTCTCAGTTTTATTTGCGGGACAATTTTCGCATATTTGGAAACTGCAAAGGGCATGGACAGGGTCGGTGCAAAATCAAGATAATGACCTTTCTGACCTTGACCCCGGTAAAAATAGTCATAATTGCCCTCAAACTCCAGATACAACGGTGTGGAGAATACCCTCTGTTTAATACCGGTAAAAATGATTTCGGGATATCTTTGCAGGGTGCCTTCATTATTTGCGGTTGTAAAATTATCAACTGAACTTATACGGGCCATGATATTGTAATTGTTCCATCCCTTAAACAGGCGGACGGACGATTCCAGAAAAGGCAGAGACTCGTTTGCCTGAAAGGGAACTTTTCGAAACGGGTCGTTCTCCGTCGCAGCGTAATTCGTTAAATAGTAATTATGGGAATTGAAATCACGGAAATACCAGGAATCGGAAACACGCCGCAAATCCGCCCGGAAATAGAATTGCGGATCAAAAGTTGTCTGATGATTGATATAATAAGACCACCGACGGTGCATGCCCTGCCAGTCGCGGTGCTGCGTCGTTCCAAACGTGTCATTCACACTTTTGTTGTCCTCCAGATAGTCCATATAAATCGTTCCAAACGACTTGGTGCCTGCAAAATAGCGGAATTCCACGCCCTGCTTCAATCCTCGTTTTTCCATGTAGCGAGTGTACAAGGTCGCATCCATCTGTGGATTGATCGCCCAGAAAAACGGGATTTCAATATCAATGCCATGTTTATCCCTCGAATAGGCAAGATATGGAAAGAGAAAGCCTGATTGCCGTTTTGTTTTCGCGGGAAACGCAACCATGGGAGAATATAACACCGGAAAACCCTTCGTCAGAAACCTGGCGCTGTTCACCCAGCCATATCCTTCGAGTGTAACTTTCATTTTAGAACCGGCCAGTTGCCAGTCAGGGTTGTCTCCATCGCAGGTTGTTGCCAGAGGTTTTTCAATATAGTAACTGTTCGCCCCTGTTTTTTCGATCCTGTCGCCTTTTATGTAAAAATGATTACGCGCATAAAAAACCTTGGAATTATAGGCCACTCCGGTTTTGTCTTCTACATTTACTACAATTTTATCACCCGCGAGCGAGTCTTCAGCCATCTTTAAAATTGCGTTTCCCTCTGCAGTTGCAAGTTTATTCTTGCGGTCATATTCGGCAGTGTCAGAGGTTAAAACGCCGTCACCGTAATGAATAACGACATTGCCTTTGGCTGAATAAATATCTTTTTCGTTATCATAGGAAAGAGTATCCGCCTCAATCTTCACCGGACCGTCTTCAGGGACCTTGAAGTCCTGAGCCACTACAAGGCTGCTCGATGAAAACAGAACAATGCAAATCGCCAGAATAGCAATTTTACATTTATGCTTAAATTGAATCAACAAAGCCATTAACCTTCTTCATCCATTTACAATAGAAGCAAAACAGCATTCATCCACTATCGACATGATTAGCAGGACTTCCCTTCCAGGTGGTTCAATGCTAGATCCTACCTGATCCCGCATCGCCGTGCTGCTTATCACAAGAACGCATTTGATGAAATACCTGTTTTACCTCTCCCGCAAGATAAAATGATCCCAGGGCACAGATCATGTCTGAGTCAGAGGCCATCTTCATTGCCTTCAGAATCGCTTGCCCGACACTCTCCGAAACAACCGCCCGGCAGCCCAGACCTTTCATCACCCGGGCCAACTCCCGCGCCTTAACGGCGCGGTTGGTCTGCAAAGGCGGTAAAATCGTTATTGCGGCAAGCGGCGCAATTTTTTTCAGCATGGCAAGATAATCTTTATCCGCCAACGCGGCAAAAATCAGGATCAAACGTCGCCAGGAAAAATCCTTCTTAAGCGCACTCTGCAAAGCGCTGACCCCGGAAGGATTATGCGCACCATCGAGCAGGAAAAAAGGCCGCTCGGAAAGGATTTCCATCCTGGCTTCCCAGTGCGTTTTTTTCAATCCGGAATATATAGCCTCAGAATCCGTCACAAATCCCTTTTTCCCAATGATTTCAACTGCAGCCAACGCCAATGCAGCATTGGACAATTGATACCCACCCCTGAGCGGAACGACCAAACCGTTTAATCTCTTCGTCATTCCATGATAGTCGGCCAAACCGTTCTTCCTTCTGAACATCTTAAAATCCATGCCCAGCCGATATAAAACGGCTTGATTCTGACGGCAGGTTGCTGTCAACGTCTGCACAACCCTCTGCTGCGACGCTCCGGTAATACAGATACCCGCCGGTTTGATGATTCCGGCCTTTTCTCCGGCAATCGCCGTCAGCGTCCGGCCCAGATAGGCCATGTGCTCCAGTCCGATATTGGTAATAACCGAGACAATCGGACGGCACACATTTGTCGCGTCAAGTCTGCCACCAAGGCCCACTTCCATCACCGCGATATCAACATGTGCCCGCTGAAAATATATTAACGCGGCGGCGGTCAATACTTCAAAGTAGGTGATTTGTCCCGCCACATGGTTCTTGATCTCACGAACAATGTGATCCAATATCCGAACCGGGATTTTTGCCCCGTTTATGACAATCCGTTCACGAACATCCACAAGATGGGGTGACGTATAAAGCCCCACTCTGCGGCCTGACTGCTTTATAATAGATGTGATCATCGCGGCAGTAGAGCCCTTGCCGTTGGTCCCTGCCACAAGGATCGTCGGGTAGTCATCCTGAGGATTGCCGAACTTCGCCAGAAGTCCTTTCATCGCATCCAGACCGAAGCGCATGACATCAATGTTCAGACTGGAAAGATAATCCTCATAATGATATTTTGTCATGGGAGTACCGATATTTAATCCGAATAAGTTGGCGTGAAGCTACCATACCCGGAGCAGACAGGCAACGACTTTATCTCGTACGGGATATCGGTTAAGAGTAAAGTCCCCTGATGCGGGCCAAGTTCTCAAAAAACACCCTTGGGACAGTTATTAAACCATGCTTATAAAGATATCAAACCAGGTTCCACATCACTTGAATCCTGCTCAAATTTATTGTAATATATCTGATACATGACAGCAATAAATCAAAATCGAGAAAATGTTAGATGAAATAATTGGTGATTTTTTCATTGTAATTTTGAAAAAGGAGATCACTTTTATGCCGAATGTCAGCGCTGAAGTAATCAATTATCAGTATGAATTTCGGGCCATGAATACAGAAAATGCCGCTTTCCTTTATTTGTATGATGGACAGAACAAACTTCTTTGCATGGCGGCCTTCGTGGACAGAACCGGTCCCCTGCCCGGCCCCAGGCAGGGTCTTAACGGTACGGTTTTTCTGAGTTTTCACCGCTCCGATCTTTTTTCTTTCACTGATATGCTGCGCAATGAAAAGCCTGTCATGTTCAACTGGTCGGCAGACAACCAGTCGGCGCAGATTACAACAGGCAAAGAACCCGTGGGTGAAGAAGAGGGCAAACACATCGCTTCCTTCTTTGCCGTGAAAAAGCCCGCTGTCCGAAAAAGCGCCGGAAAGACTACGGCAAAAAGAAAAATGAAAAAATAAACCGCAAAAATAATGTAAGCGAACCGGATCATAATTGTTTTTGGCTATTTCTATTATCATCTTGACAATTTCTAATGAAATGATGAAAATATAACCAAAGATATTTGTATATTGGCTTGTAGAAACGATTAATTTAAGAACAAATAATTTGGAACTGTTTAACGGGAAAGGGGGAGAATTTCATTATTTTAAAATTGGCCTGGAAACTTGTGTTCAATTTCGGCCTCTGCACGTCGTAATTTTCTGAAATACCTGCCTTCGATTTCTGACATTCAAACACACATCTGATAAATTCGTCATGATAATCTGCGTTAAATTATGCTGATTTTACACTTTCCTCTCATTTGTGATGTTTATGACCACAGCACATCCAATCATTCCTGGCTTTTGATTGTTCCGTAAAGAAAGCAATCGCTTAAGATATGTTATTTCATTAGTTTGTGCATAAACAAAGGTAACAGCCATAAGAGAATGAAAGGAGACATAATATGGATAAACTTCATCTGTCGGAAAAAGAAGAAGGCGAGCTCTTGACGATTCTGGAGAGGTATCTGCCTGATCTTAAGCATGAAATTGCCAATACGGACCGCAAGGAATTCCGCAAAGAGCTGCAGGAACGTGAAGTGTTTATGGCAGAACTCATCAGCCGCCTGAAGCACTGATCAGTCTTTTAAAGGCGTTATCAGATTCAGAAAAGGTTCAAGTAAACAGCACCAAAGCTATTTTCTTGTGAGTGTGGTTTTGTGCTCATATTTCCACCTTAAGAATAACACCATCAATATTTTGCATAATTTATCCCTTAAAAATAATCACCATAAACCTTGTAACATAACGGCATGTCTGCTGCCATAATTTCGCTCAACAAACGCATGGGGTAAGAGAAAAGATAAAAAAATGGGAAGAATTTTCAGGTTCTCCCCATTTTTTAAAAAAACAGCTTTCAGACGCTCAATTTCGGCATCCGAATACCCTTGGGTTTATTCATTCATCGCGTATTCGCCATTTAAAACGGTAACAAACTTTTCCCAGACCTTATTGTACTGCTCGGGATTAGGAACTGCCTTAATGAGCATAATCTTCGTGCAGTAGGCGCGTTGCTCGTCCTTGGTCGTATGGTTTCCGTATATCTGCAGGGCAAAGTGAGCAAAGTCCCGCACCATGAAATCGAAAA
This sequence comes from uncultured Smithella sp., assembly GCA_964394715.1. Lineage (GTDB taxonomy): Bacteria > Desulfobacterota > Syntrophia > Syntrophales > Smithellaceae > UBA8904. Next base: position 20,638 of record CAYMYR010000004.1, on the reverse strand, counting down.
TCTGGTTGAGGATATCCGGATCAAGTCCGTCAAACTTGGCCTGCTCAAGGATGAGCTGGCCGTAAACCACGATAGAGAACATCTCACCTACCGGCAGCGAAAAGGTGGGATCCATCTCCTGTATATTGTCCGGTCCGGCCTTCTCCAGCATCTCCTTGAAGATTTCGATCTGCTGAATAAAGGCGGCCACATTCGGCAGCCCTTTGTTGGCCTCGAAAACAGGCTTGTAGTCGTGGAACTGAACCTTGCCCAATCCCTTGGTTGGCCCCTGATTAAACAGGAACAAGTCATCCTTGAGCGCGAAGTCCGGCGCCGTAGGGACATACTCCGCCGGGCTAAAGAAATAGTTCTTGATGAACTTGCGAATAAGCTGCACGTTTACGTGTACCGTACCCTCAAGCTTGGACGGTCCGCGCACATCGGCAGCCGCCATGTGAAAAATGGTGTCCTTCTCGAAACCCTTGGCAGCAATCACTTCCCAGAGCAGATTGACCACATCTTCAGACTGCAGGGTTACCTTCATCTTGCTTGTTGGGTTATACAGCAGGTAGCGGCGGTCATTTTCACTCGCACCCCGGAAGTAGTCCGTTGCGCGTCGTTGATACATTTTCATCCCCAGCAGTCTGAGCCAGGCATCCATGAAGTTTTTGCGCACATGAGGCATGTCCGTCACTTTCATGCCATAGAGTACACGGTTGGACGCATGCGTAATGGCCTCATAGAAGCAGTGCTCTGCGATACCTATGGATGCCGGTCCGATGTTGAACTTGCCGACATTTACAGTGTTCAGGGCGGAATCCCACGCATGGGGCCCCCGGGAGAGAATATCATCTTCGGTGATCGGGTAATCATGCAGGGCAAAATTGGATACATACTCCTGGTGGGAGATGACGTTTTTCTTTAGCTCATATGCCTTGTTGAGGTAGTTGGTAACAAAGAAAGTGTAGTCGTCCGTTCCGTCCTTGATCTTGCCAAGCGTGGAAACCATCTCGGCTTCGTTGCCATTGCCGATGTAGTATTTTTCTCCGTTGGCTACCCAGGTGCCGTCACCCTTGGGTGTCAGGCTGGTCTCCGTAGAGTAAATATCAGCACCATGGGTTCTTTCGGACAGACCGAAAGCAAAGATCGCTCCTTTTTTAAGCAAATCGGCAGCCTTTTTCTTGGCCTTCTCATTGGGGCTCATCCATATGGGTCCCAATCCCAGAATGGTCACCTGGAAACAATACCAGTAACCCAGGCCGTAGAAAGCCAGCAGTTCGCTATATTCACTGTTGCGGGCCGTGTCCCAACGGCAATCCGGATCACCACCCCCATATTGGCTGGGAGTAAGAAGCTTCGCAAAGATCTGTTCTTTGCCAATGAAATCGACAAACTCACGGTACCAGACCTTCTTGTTATAGTCGTCGAGAAGTCTTGTTTTGCCCATCTTCTCAAAAAAGGCAATGGTCTTGTTCATGATGGCTTTTGAGCCTTCGTCGGCCATGAGACTCTGATACTTTTTCGGCTGTAATAAATAATTCATTTCTGACTCCTTTCAGATTAACACGATTATTTTATATTGCCTCTGGAACGATTTCTTCAAAATCATGGAAAAACCTTTATCTTTTTTTAAAAAAAGTCGCCACCGTTTTTTAACTGAATCACCCCATTGCAAAAACAACCGTATCATTATGTCAAAATGAGCAGTCGTTTTGAATCCTTACGATTGGCGGAATATTTCCAGACCAGTCTCAGATCCTGTCTGATTCCATGGTTTTAGAAATAGGTTCGTTGAAAATTCTGACAAGTTCACTTTTCATGAAGAAAAAACTCAGCAGCCTGAATTCCAAAGCGCGTGGGCTCAACACCGCGAACAATATTCAAGGGAAGGGACCCCTCCTTCGTGACCTGGTCCGCCAGATAAACCATGTCACCCCGAATCAGATTACCCTTGCCGTCGTCCACAAGAAGCAATACGAGCGGCAGGTCATTCCGGGACTCTTCAGGATAGTCCATCACCAGGGCAAAGTGACCATCATTTAACTCCACCATGGAACCGACAGGATAAATCCCCATCATTTGAATAAAGTTCTTCAATAAAATCGGGTCAAATTTCTGCCCTCTTTCGCTCCACATTTTTCTCAAGGCTTCGTCCGGCGCGTAAGCTCTGGCACGATAAGCCCTCTGTGCGGTCAGAGCTTCGTAGACATCGGCAATACGAAGAATTTTCCCGATAAGACTCAGTTTGTCCATGAAGATCGTCCTTGGATAACCGCTCATATCAGGATTCAGATGATGCTCAAAAGGACCAAGAATAATCCTCGATCGCAATTTATGAGGTGCATTCAATCTGAGAATTTTCCGGACACCGATCAGGGGATGTGCCTTCATTTCATCCCACTCCCCGACACTGAGTTCACCCTGCTTATGAAGGACATCCTTCGAAACACCCACTTTCCCCAAATCGTGTAAAAGCCCGCAGACGGATAGATACTCAAGCGAGACATCGGACATGTTGATCTGCCTGCCCAGGCATGTCGCCAGCAGGGCAACATTGACCGAATGCGTGTAAGTATAATCATCGTAATCTTTTATGGATGCCAGACCGAGCATTAAAGAATTGTCTTCCTTGACCAGATCGACGATGTTTTGAGCCAGGCGTCTTGTCTTTCGAACACCCACGATTCCCTTGCATGCTTTTTGAGCTACTTCCCGTACGGTATCCACCGCATGAATATATGTGCTGCGGGCTTTCTCATAGCGCTCCTCTTCCGGGCTCGCTGCCTTATCCGCCAATTCTTCATCCTGTTTCCGGATCACCTGAAGCCATGAAAACCCATGCTCCAGCATTTTTTCTTCAAGCCAGGCAGGCGGATCATCAGACATTACTGAATCATTCAGCAAACGTATCATCGCCACAAAGTCTTCGACCGATACATTTCTAGACTCATTAAAAAATATGACCTGTCCGATGTTTCTTTGAGTAAAATAGGCCACCATGCCGTTGATAATACTAGCCAGGTCCCTGCGATATTGAAGCCTTTCTCCACGGATATGAAACCTTCCACGCCACAGATGAACACTAATATCGTCTCTTCCCGCCAGGGTATCGATAACTCCCTTTAATTCCCCGACTCCCTTTCTGATCAACTGGTTATTGTCCCGATAGATTCGAGCGGTATTAATCAGGCGATACAGGGACTTCATGAATTCCTGGCCGGCACGAGTCAATGAGGATTGCTTATCAGACATGGTTACCGGCCTCCTTTGTTTTTCTGATTTTCCCTGCTGATATCTTTGAAAACGCCGCGCAGGCTGGGGTGCATTGAACGACGCGCCTTATCGAGGAGTTGTTCAGATTCGGGTATTGCTAACGCTTCAAGCGCAACGACTGCACCTCTTCGATACAGTGCCCTCCAGAATCCCGGCATCCATTTCCTCTGAAGCAGTGTCTCACGAAGATAAGGGATAGCATGTAAAGAACCGCAGCGTCCCAGTGTTTTGAAACAAACCATCACATGATCTGCCTGATCTTTTTGAAAAGTTTTGTTTTTGAGATACGTCAGGAACAGGTCTTCTATTGCCCTGTCACGTTTTTTCCCCAGTTGCCTCATCACAAGACGGCGGACGACCTCATCGCGATCATCAATCCACTCAAAAACCTCACTAACCGGGACAAGGCCACGATCCATGATCGCCCGGATTGCCTTTTCACGAATAAGCGACGAATCCTTTCGCAATAGCTTCATCAGACAGTGCAGGGATTTTTCTTTATCCAGATGAACGATAATGGGAATCAGGCTTTCCGCAAGCTTGTCATCTGAAGCATTCAACAAATCTTCAAGCGGCTGAATATTCTTACCGGCCAGGGCGATGATGGCATCGGACAGAATCTGTCTTTGTCTTTGAGTCACTCCTTCGGCAAGCAGAAGGGCCAGTGTATGAATGGCTTTCGGGTCAAGATATTTGAAAATCTGTTCAAGGATATCTGTTTGTTCCGCATTGATATGGTTCCATGTCTGCAAAATAGGCGACAGGGAATCAACATCGGAAGCTTTCTGAAAAAAGCTTTCAGCAATGGGGACTGCCCAGGGCATCTGCTTTTTATATTGTTCGACAATCTTACGCAGTCCCCAGACAATTTTAAGAGATATATCAAATTCCTGCCGGGCAAGGGTCCCGGTGAATTCTTCGGACAAAACCTCCAAAATGGTTCGAAAACTTTCTTCATCACGATACAGGAGAAGAATGTCAAGCAGGGCATTCACATATGATGAAAAATCGGCTTCTTCCTCAAAGCGGATCATCTCCTGGAGCTGTTCCTGTTCCTGTGGGTTTAGAATCAGCTGCGCCGGATCAATTTCCGGTTGCCGGGCATAATGTACCTCTCCCAGATTCTCTTCTTTCGGTTCTGTCGAATCAGACTCTGCCTTGAAAGAGGAGATACTGTCTTTCATCTCCCCGTCCACATTAACAAAAAAATCCGCAACATCGTATTGAATATGTGGAAATTGCGCTTCCCAGATATTCGTCACGATATCACCTTCCGGTTCGGCGGACAATATCATGTGTTGATTTACGATGGTTAAAAAATTTTTAATTTCTTCCAGTTCGATTCCCTGATTGAACTCGATCCATCTGATTCCATCACGGAAGAGCGTGAAGGGCAGCGTCCCTTCTTCATGAGGCCCTGCAGAAATTTCTTCCTCCAGTGAAACAATCCGGTTTCTTTCAATCTCAAATCGTAAGTATCCGTATTTTTGAAGATAAGCTTCGAGTGTATAGTGAAATTGTTTTATTGATTTGTCGGGAATGCTGTGCCCTGATGGATAAAGAGAAAGATTTTTGCTGGCCAGAAGCATTCCCGTATATACTTTTCTGGTTTCTTTCAAGACATCATCCTGAAAAAATTTCCCTGGTTCCAAAAATATTTTATCCTGAGCACTCATAAACCGGCCATCAAATGAACAAATTACTAAATTCTGTTTTATCTTGGCATAATTGCCGAGTACAGTTTAAATTATAAAGAGGAAAGTAAGGAAGTCAATTTTTTACACGCAAAAAATTCATACAGTCATTTACATTTCGTTGTATTGAGTCCGCTATGCGATTGATTCCTTTACCAACATCATCAATCGTTAAAAACATGGTAACCAAATTCTGAATTACTCCATACAACAATTTTAAAATAACACAGTTTTGTTTTTACGTCCATATTGCCTTTTTTAGGTATTTCCTGACATTCTTATGAAGCACTATACAAGTTCTTCATATCTGCGGGCAACGAATATCATGCATTATCAACATTTTTATTTTACCTTATTGAAGTTATTCAATATTTTAACGCCAGGTCAATTATCTGCATGATGATCATTGCCTCTATGCCTGCTTTCCTTTTTTATCTTGTCTTTTTCAAGTAACAAACTCTGCCAGGTATGTCGTTCAAGAAAAGAACCTCGCACATTTTGTTCCATTTCTTCGAATAAATGAAAAGGCGCCGTAAAAGTCATAAAGTTCGGATCACCCAGCTGTTTGAGGACGTACAATCGTGCGGATAAATCCGTCATACCGACAACAGCGCGGGGTTTAGCAGACTTTACTTCTCGGTAGGGATAGATACCGATGGTCTGACAGCCCGCTGCGTAAGGCATGATCACGTTTTCATTGTCACCACGTGCGTAATTAGCCAGTACCGTCAGCGCGGATAACTGATCAGGATTGACAAAGAAAATGACCGCCTGCGGTTTTTCGCGAGTTAAATCCACCTCCGCAAGCGGTTTGAAGACAACATACTGTGCCGGAATGTCTGTCATCGGCAGAATATCAATAAAGTTACGGACTCCTTCAGGATTTTTGATGTAGTGTTCACCATTGAGAAAATTTTCATGACTTTCTTTAGTCATGAAAGGTTTAATTTTTTCCGCAATCTCTGCCCCCCCTGGACGAGTAGCATTTCCCGATGACAGGAAATAGCAGAACCCTTCTTCTCCGCCGGGGAAGTTTTTATACTGATTATCAAATCCCAGCCCGACGCCACCGCCGAAACAGCCAAAGGTTTTTCGGTCGGCCACAGCGGACTTCCCTTTGGCGGCATGGACAAGCAGCCACATCACACAGCCCCATCTGCCTTCAGAAAACTGCATGGCTCCTTCAGGTTTTTCATCGGACCACAAAAGGGCAACCGGCTGGTATTGCAAATGAATGGCCCTGGCAATTTGACTTTCCATTTTCAAATCCTCCCGATCATTTATTGAATTATACTTTTTGGTTCTGAAAAAATAAAGAGGCTTTTGCGCGAAAATATCTCCGATTAAAAAGGATCATAATTCCTGAAAGCTATCCTTTGTTCACCGGGAAGAATAATAAGGCTTTGGTTCCTTTGCCCATCTGGCTTTCAATTTCCATTTTACCGCCGTGGGCTATCATCAGATGCTTGACGATGGAAAGACCTAAACCCGTACCACCCAGTTCGATCCTGGAAATGGTTATTCGTAGGTATACGAAATCAAATTTCCGTATTCTGAGCTCAGGTCTGAACCAAAAGGATTCAGATGAATGTGGTTAGGAACTAACGCCATGCAAAGTAAGCAATAGTTGTTGATATTTATTTCTAAGATGTTATAGGCATAAAAAAATATTCCCGTTGCAGAAAGCATTTGCAGTTAATAGAGGAGAACCCGTTCGATTTGACAAACAACATACAAAAAGAGCTACTTGCTAATATCGTCATCTCCTTTATTCTTCTAGCTGCCGGGATTATATATTGTCTCTATTACGGCAGGATTGGCTATATGCCACAGGATTCTCCTGCGGTTTTTGACGGCGGTTGGAGACTTCTATCCGGGCAGATACCATTTCGTGATTTTACTCTGCCTAACGCTATTGTCCCCATCTTTATTCAAAGCTTTTTTTTTAAAATTTTCAGCGTCAACTGGTTCGTTTACTGCCTGCATGCGGCAGTATTCAACGGGCTATTTTGTGTTCTCGTGTTTTTCTTTTTGCGGATGTTCGAAGGATCACTACAACTTTCTTTTTTTTACGCTCTGATGAGCAGTGTAGTGTTCTACCCGCCTTTCGGCGTTCCTGTTCAGGATCAGCATGCGTATTTCTTTACTTTTCTGTTGATCTTTTTTGTTTGTCTGGCGCTGCGCGTTTCCAATCCATGGTTGAAACAGCTGATTTTTTTCTTTCTCCCACTTGTGGCAACGATCGCCTTTCTCAGCAAACAGATTCCGACCGTTTTCGGCATTGCTCTTGGCGGTTTAATCTTACTGGTGGCAGAGCAGAAGAATCTTATCAGGTTAATGCTAGCCCTGATTGCGGGCACACTGGCAGTAATTTTGTTATTAATTGCGCTTTACCATGTATTAGAAATAAACTTCGAACTGGTGAAGGTATATTATTTTCAGCTTCCCGCAGGAACCGGCAGTGAGCGACTCATTGGCTTCATTTCAGGTATGGGTATTTATATCATTGGTTATATGTTTTCCCACTGGCAGATTTTTTCCCCTTTTATCATTGTTACAATTCTTTTTCTTGGAACACTGTTTTGTGTTTGGAGAGGCGGAAACACAAAGGGGGATTATCGATGGAAAATATTTGAACCTGTAATGGAAAATGCTTTCTTCCCTCTTTTCCTTGCACAATGTTTACTCATTATCTGTTACTTATTTGTGACCTTGACATGTAATGCATTTGAAAACGGCATTTCACTGATTTTTATAAGTTCAGGTCTTGCGCACATATCGTTATCTAAGCTGAGTGAGAGGCATAGTAGCGTTAATCAACCTTTCCGTTTCTTAAGGAAAAACTATGTTTTGTACTTGCTCAGCCTGATCTTGATCGTCAGCTCACTTTTATGTGCGTGGAGTTTTGACCGGCAAGTGAACGCGAACAGGATGGTTCATGATTTTATTTATAAGGATAAAGATAATAAGCATCAAAAAGCAGAAATGCCTGAAGCTCTTTCATTCCTCGTTTGGGGTGCGCCAAACTGCTATCGTGGAACACCAGATGATTTCAAGCAACTTATAAATTTTTTCCAGCAGAATGAAGGTAACTTTTATCTTGTGGGAGACAGTTCAATTGTATACGCTTTAACGGGTAGGCCTTCCGTCAATCCTGTCCTTTGGTTTCATCCGGGGCAGACTATTCCCCGTATAGAATCACCTCTCTTTCCCGCGTTTCAAGATAGACTAATGGAGGCCTTGTTGAAATTTAATATCAAGTATATAGTTTTAGAGGAAACTAGGACACATACGGTACCTACTACCTGGTCTGGTGTTAATCTGGGATATTTTCCAGCCCTCACTGAAATAGTCGAGAAAGAAGGACGTAAACGAGAACAGTTTGGTCCTTTTATTATTATTGAATTGGTAAAACCTATTGGAGAGCTGATTACTGTGCGGAACGGCCAATGATAAGAAATATAACACATAAAATTGCCAGTGAAACAAACAATGACCACCAGGAGAGCAGTTTTGAATCTTTATCGGTTGTGGTTCCATTAATCAATGAAGTAAAATCTTTATATAAAACCATTGATACAATATTTGAGCTTACGGGAGAAAACATACAGGAAGTAATCATTGTTGTTTGCCACAAAACAACAGAAAAAAGTCTGGCTGCCGGTAACGAATTAGCAAGGAAATATTCGGGACGAGTCAGAGTTATCTGGCAGAAGCTGCCTTTTTTAGGCGGAGCATTGCGGGAAGGATTTCTTGCCGCGTGTGCCAGCCATGTTGTTGTTATGTTCAGTGATGGCGAATCAGATCCCCGGATTCTCGGCCGCCTCGTTCAGGAAGCAAGAGCCAATCCTGCAATGATTATCTCTGCTTCGCGCTGGCTGAAAGAAAAATGTTTTGCAGGCTATCCTCCTTTTAGGATGTTCTTTAATTACATATTTCAGAAAACTTTCTCTTTTTTATATTGGAAGAAAATTACCGATTTTACCTTTGGCTATAGAGTTTATCCCATCCAATTGATAAGGGCCATTGAATGGGAGGAAACAGGACATTCTTTTGTGCTGGAAAGTATTCTCAAGCCGTTGCGTCTTGATGTAGGTGTTCTGGAAATAACTTGTTTCTGGCAGGCGCGATCAGAAGGAAAATCACAACTCAAACCATACATGTATTTAAGGTACCTCTGGGTTGGATTGAAAGTACGGATAATCAACAGGAACAATTTCCTTAAATAACTTCTGAGATTGATTTCGGAATTTCTATTGGAATTATGCTCTATTGTCGGCACGCACCTAGGCAGATTGCATCAAAAAAAGGCAGCGCTTGAGTTAACATGAAGTCAGGGTTATAGTTAAAAAAAGTTGAGGTACAACTCACTCCAACAGCCGTCATTCAATGCTTTCATATTAAACAACGGTTCGTGTCAATATAATAATAAAAAAGGTAATCGTTTGATTGTAGTACCATCTCTGAAAAGAAATGTAATTAATTTTTAAAGTATTATGCTTATTACATCAGGAAAAATAATAAGACTTTGGTTCCCTTGCCCATCTGGCTTTCAATTTCCATTTTACCGCCGTGGGCTATCATCAGATGCTTGACGATGGAAAGACCTAAACCCGTACCGCCCAGTTCACGGGATCGGGTCTTGTCGACACGGTAAAAGCGTTCACCAAGGCGTTGAATTTCTTCCCGCGGAATGCCGATGCCCGTGTCGCTGATGGTTAACACAACGTTTTCTGCTTTTTCTTCGGCGTCAAGCGTTATGAGACCGCCATCCGGTGTGAACTTGACGGCATTATCCAACACATTGACCAGCACCTGAATCAACCGGTCGCGATCCGCCTTGATTTGCGGAAGATTTCGCGGCAGCCGGTTTTGAATCTTGATCTTTTTCGCCGCCGCCCTGGCATCCAGGAGAGAAATCACATTCTCCATCACTTCCGAAAGTGAAAGCCCTTCAATATGAAGAAGAACTTCGCCCAGTTCGATCCTGGAGATGGTCATTAAATCTTCAACCAGGCGATTGAGGCGCCGGGCCTGCTTCAGCATAATATCGATAAACCGTTTGGCATCTTCCGGGTTCTCCAGCGCCCCCGCTTGCAGCGTCTCCAGGTAACCGATAACGGCCGTGAGCGGTGTGCGGATTTCATGCGTAACATTGGCAACAAAATCCGTGCGGATGCGTTCGAGTTTTTTCAGGCGCGTCACATCATGAAAAACAATCATGGTCTTCTCTTCATCCGGAAGTCCCTGAACTTCAGAAAGGCTTACCCTCATAATGACAGGATCGGCACCGCCCAGAGCAATTTCTCTTGATAAGCCGCTCTTTGTACTCTTGAAGCCCTGATAGACTTTTTGCAATTCAACATTGCGAAAAGCTTCCAGAAGTGTTTTTCCAAGAAAGTCACCGTATTGTCCTGAAAGAATACCTGCCAGCGAGGGGCTGAGAAATTCTATTCGTTCTTCCCGATTCAGAATCAGAACTCCTTCATTGATGCTGGTAAGAGCGGTCATCAATTTACCCTTCTCTTCATTGGCAAGCCGTATCTTATCCTGAAGCTCTTCGACCAGATAGTTAATATTATCTGCCAGTGTGCGGGTTTCATCACTTGTCTGCATTCTCAACGCCCCTACAGGAAAGCCCTGCCGCAGTCTCTGAGTAAATTCCTCCATCATTCGAATCGGTGCGGATAAACGCCACGCAAAAAACAGGGCAACCAGTAAGGACAACATCGCGCCGATCATCATCGCCAGGAAAATGGATTGGTAAACCTGTTCGACGGCGCTTTGAACATCATGGAGCGGACGGGCCAGACGGACATAGCCGTTCACTTTTTTCCCGTCTTGAATGACCACAGCCACATAAAGCATATCAACACCCAGCGTACTGCTGTATCGAACAGATTTGCCTTTCCCCCGCAGCCTGGCACTCTGGATTTCCGGGCGGTAAAGATGATTCTCAAGCCCGGCGATATCCTTTTCCGAATCTGCAAAAACAATTCCTTTTGCATCTACAAGCGTCACGCGGGACCTTGAAATCTGACTGATCCGCTGAAGGTTGCCGGACATCGCCGGCGGAGTGTTCAGATCAACCAGCTCGGCATAATGCATCAGCTCCTGTTCAATTCGGGACATGACAATATGATTTACCTTATCTTTGACCAGCGAGTGCAGGATAAGGAAAGACAGGCTGATAATCACCAGATAGGAAAAGAATATTTTGAGGAAAAGATTACGTTTCACACGTTCTCCTTACTCCAGTATACCGCATGCACGATGGCGCACGCATTCTCCCGTCACCATGTAGGTGACCATGTCGGCGATTCCCTTGGCATGATCGGCAATCCGCTCCATATTTTTGGATACCTGCATAACCAGCAAGGCCCTGTGAATATTTCTGGAATCCTCCATCATGAACGTCAGGAGTTCCCGAAATATCTGTTCATTGAGGTCATCAATGACCTGCTCCATCTGCCGGACTTTTTCCGCCTGTTTAAGATCGCTTTTCACAAAACTGTCCAGTGAATCTTCAATCATGTCACCGACCAGTTCGGCCATGCGCGGCAAGTCAATATAAGGCTTGAGCTGGGGCTCTTCATTGAGAAGCATGACCTTTTCGGCGATGTTCACAGCCATATCGCCGATTCGCTCCAGATGTCCGGTAATTTTTATGGCGGTGGTAATAAAACGCAAATCAATTGCAGTGGGCTGGCGCAGTGCCAGGATCTTGATACAGCGTTCTTCCAGATCGGTGTCCAGACGATCAATCTCGTCGTCTTCCCGGACAACTTTACGGGCAAGTTCCGTATCACGCTCCGACAGGGACTTCATCGCCTGGCGGATGGCAGTCTCGGTCAGAGCCCCAAGATAAATCAGACCGTCCTTGATCGCCTGCAGTTCTTTTTCATAGTGCAAACTGGTGTGTCGCTTTTCTTCCATTGTTTCTCCTCCAGTCGAAAACCATTTTCCTTCTTGGAAGGCTTCTCTAAATATGCTGAAAGACCCACAACTCAGCAGATACGTGTCCTTTTGTTTTTTTTAAAGTTGTCAATCTAGCCGAAACGCCCCGTAATATAATCCTCCGTCTGTTTGACTTCGGGTTTCGTGAAAATTTTCTCTGTTTTATTGTATTCAATCAGATTCCCCAGATAAAAGAAAGCCGTTTCATCCGATACACGGGCGGCCTGCTGCATATTGTGCGTCACAATGATGATGGTGTAATTTTCCTTCAGTTCCTCAATCAATTCCTCGATTTTCGCAGTGGATATAGGATCCAGCGCCGAGGTCGGTTCGTCCATTAAAAGGATATCCGGCTTCATCGCCAGCGCGCGAGCGATACAGAGCCGCTGCTGCTGGCCCCCGGAGAGATTCATTGCGGATTTGTTCAGAATATCCTTCACCTCGTCCCAGAGCACCGCCTGCTTCAAACTCTGCTCCACCAGGGCGTCCATATCCCTGCTGGAAACACCGTTCAGTTTGGGGCCATAAGAGATATTGTTATATATGGTTTTAGGAAAAGGATTTGGTTTTTGAAAGACCATGCCGATTTTGCGGCGGATTTCTACCGGATCCACATCCGGCGCATAGATATTTGTATCTTCAAAAAGAATCTCTCCTTCAACTTTTGTCCCGTCGATCAGATCGTTCATCCGGTTTAAAAGCCGCAGAAGCGTGGATTTTCCGCACCCCGACGGCCCGATAAGCGCCGTAACTTTGTTTTTTCTGAACTTCATTGAAATGTCCGTCAAGGCACGCACGGTACCGTAATAGAAGTTCACCCCCCTGATGGAAATAATTGCATTTGACTCCATAGCTACCACCCTTTATTTCGTCTCATGTAACCTCGAATGACAATCGCGATCAAATCAATCCCCAAAACCACTGCCACCAGAACCAGTACGGTGCCAAACTGGATCGGACGGGTGGCTTCGATGTTGGTTCCCGCCGTCGCCAGAACGTAAATGTGATACGGCAGGGCCATAACTTCGTCAAAGATCGATCCCGGAAGCTTGGCCGTGAAATATGCAGCAGCCGTAAACATGATTGGCGCCGTCTCGCCCGCGGCGCGTCCGATACCCAGAATGGATCCTGTCAGGATTCCCGGCAGAGCATTAGGCAGTACAATCCGGTAAATGGTCTGCCATTTGGACACGCCGAGGGAAAGGGACGCCTCGCGAAAGGTCTGCGGCACGGCTTTGAGTGCTTCCTCCGAAGCACCTATAATCGTTGGTAAAATCAAAAATCCCAGCGTCAGTGACCCGGACAGGATACTGGAACCAAACTTCATAAAAATTACAAAAAAACCCAATCCGAAAAGCCCGAATACCACCGACGGAACACCGGCAAGGCAATTGATACCTACTTTGATTAAACGGATGATCCTTCCCTGCTTTGCATATTCCGTGAGGTATATCGCTGAGGCAACCCCCAGAGGGAGCCCGATGGCAATCGCACCGATGGTCAGATAAATCGTTCCCAGGATGGCGGGCATGATGCCGCCTTTAGTCATTGCGTCAGTTGGCGGTTTCGTGATGAATTCCCAGCTGATCGCTGAAATACCGTTGACAAAGATGTACAGGATGATGCCGCCCAAGGCGAGTGTAATGATTAAGGCCGAAGCACGCACCAGCGTAAAAAAAACGTTTTGTTTAAAATATCGCCAGCTCATGGAGTTATGTTTCAGCTTCTTCATATGCCTGCACCTAAAGCGTCGCGGAACCGGTCTGACGGAATTTGTGAGAAATGTAATCGGCGATCAGATTGAACGCCAAAGTCAGACAAAATAAGACCATGCCGATGGCAAAAAGTGCCTGATAGTGGGAGCTGCCGTAAGGCGTCTCCCCCATTTCCGCAGCGATGCTTGCAGGCATCGGCCGGACCGAATCGAACAGGCTTTCCGGAATGGCCGCTGCGCCCCCAGCCACCATCAAAACCACCATGGTCTCGCCGATGGCCCGCGCCATCCCAAGCATGACGGCCGTCGAAATGCCGGAGAGCGCCGCCGGTACAATCACCTCAACAATTGTTTCAAATTTTGTAGCCCCTAATGCATAAGAGGCTTCCTTGAATTCACGGGGAACGGCATACAGCGCGTCTTCAGAAATACTGGAAATCGTGGGAATCGCCATTATCGCCAGGATGACAGAGGCGTTGATGATATTGAGTCCCGTGGGCAGATCAAAAGTTTCCTGCAGCCAGGGCGCGACAATGACCATTCCGAAAAATCCCAGGACAACGGATGGTAAACCGGCCAGCAATTCGATAACGGACTTGAGAATTTCCTTGATGCGCTGCGGCGCGATTTCCGAAATGTAAATGGCGGCCATCACGCCGAGCGGCACGGCAATGATGGTGGCAATCAGTGTCACAATCAGGGAACCGACCATCAAGGGGAAGATTCCGAAGGATGGCGGATCATAAGTGGGATACCATTCCATCCCGAACAAAAAATCTTTAACGGAAACCGTTTTAAAAAGCGGCAGTCCCTCCCGAAACAGGGAAAACACGATCAACCCCAGCACAATAACGGACACCAGGGCAAAAAGCAGAAAAATATATTTGATGATGATTTCCTTGGTCTGTCTGGACATAACGTATCCCTAAACGTGCAACTGCTTCATAAAAAAATGAAAAAGGAGAACGGCCATAAAACAATTAGCCGAATTCCTTTTCAATCCAATCTTTGATTTCATCGCGTGTCTGTCTGTACCTGTTCATGGTTTCTTCGCGGTTACCTTTAAATTCTGAAGGATCGGCGAAACTTTTGTGCAGGCGCAAATTTCCTCCAGGAAAATAAGGGCATGACTCTTTGGCCTGATCGCAAAGTGTAATGACATAGTCCAGGGGGACCTCTTGAAAAACACTGAAACCCTTTGAATGATGATGACCGACATCAATATCCATTTCACTCATAACCGTTTTAACCAGAGGATCAATTTGCGTGGGATCGGAACCGGCGCTATAGGCCGTATACCGATCCCCGTAAATTTCATTTAAAAGTGCTTCCGCCATCTGCGAACGGATTGCATTATGCGTGCATACGAATAACACTGTCTTCTTTGGGGCACACATTTTCATTGCAATCCCCCGCTATTTCTTTTTGCCCGTTTTCTTCACGTCCGCCAGGGGGACAAATCCTTCCCTGGCAACAATCTTTTGTCCATCAGCGGATTTGACAAAGGAAATGTATTTGGCGGTCTGTCCCTGGGGTTCGCCATTCGTATACATATAGAGCTCGCGGGAGAAGGGATATTCCTTGGACATGGCCGTCTGAATGCTTGCAGTAACGCCGTTAACCTGCAGGGGCTTCACGCTCTTGTTGACATACCCGATCCCCAGGTAGGCGATGGCATACTTGTTCTTCGCCACCGCGGTAACCAGCGCACCGTTGGATGCCAGCATCTGAGCTCTGGGGGTCACCTTGGCTTTCTTCATTACAAAATGGTCCCAAGACTCAAAGGTGCCGGAAGACGAATCGCGAGAAATCACAACTATCTTCAAATCGTCGCCGCCTACTTCCTTCCAGTTGGTGATGTTGCCCTGATAAATCTGGCTTAACTGGTCAATTGTCAGATTGGACACTTTGTTTTTGGGATGCACGACGGGAATAATCGCGTCATAAGCCACAACGTGAGCTACTGGATTGACACCCTTGGATTTCGCCAGCTCAACTTCCTTGTCTTTGATTTCGCGCGATGACGTGGCGATATCGGTAGTCTTGTCAATCAGCGCCTTGATTCCTTCGCCGGATCCTCCACCGGACAGTGACATTTGAACACCTGGATTGGCTTTCATAAATGCCTCCAGTGTGCCCTGCGCCACTGGTAAAACCGTTGTTGATCCTTTGATCACGACAGAATCGG